>JBKJSI010000812.1:0-9171 GCA_046595915.1 Pirellulaceae bacterium | reverse complement strand
ATTGGGCCGAGCAGGCCATTCGACCGGCGGTCGTGAATCGTAAAGTCTGGGGCGGCAACCGAACCTGGATGGGGGCAAAGGCTCAAAGCATCTTGATGTCGGTGATCCGCACTTGCGAACAGCGCGCCGTCCAACCGTTCAAGTTCCTGCTCGACGCGCTCTGCCGAACTAAACCGCAACTCCTGCCCGAGTGAGACGGTAATCAATTACACGCGATCAACCAAGTGGAATTGGAACGAGAAAAGTTCTTGAGGCAGCTTCAGAAGAATAATCCGGAACGCTCAAGCGACCGCTATAAGGGAATAACCGAGGCTGAGCTTCAGAAATTAAAGTCAAAGGGGAGTTATTATCCCGTCGAGAATTCGGAAGGCATTCAGTCACTGCCGCAGTGAACTTTTAAGTAGAACCATCTTTGGGGAGTTGAAATCGAAGCATGAGCCTGTCATTCACCTGCCCCTATTGCCGAATGGTTTCGCAAATTGACGCCGCCCATTTGGGCAAAGCGGGGCCCTGTCCAGGTTGCGGAAAATCGGTCACCGTTCCGATTCCCAAGGAAGCGCGATTGTCTGCTGCGCGCGAGGCTGGCGGATCGCTTGCTTCCCGGTTGGTCGCGTGGGCAGGAGTCTTTTTCGCCGTAGCCTTTATCGTCGGAGCAATGTTCTGCGTTTTCATCGTGATCAAGCGTATTCAATCGCGTGAGATGCAAAACTCACAGCCGGGAACGCGATTGAACACTGATCGAAATAATGATCCTGCCGGTGCGGATTGAGAGTGGTGATTGAATTGAATGCGCGTATATTTTAGGCAAGGAGACCGAGTATGAATTCCACTTTCACCTGCCCGCATTGTGGGTTGGTTTCGGACATTGACCCTGCTCACATTGGCAAGTCGGGCCCTTGTCGCGGGTGCGGCAAGGAAGTGACTGTGCCCGTTCCGAAGGAGGCGAATCTGCCGCCGACGGCGACCTCACGAGGTTCGGCGACACCTTGGATCATCGGCTGCGCAGTGATCGCGGTGGTTGGGTTTGTCCTGCTTGGGCTCCTGGCCTGCGGTGGGGCGTTCCTGTTTAGCTTTCGAACTCAGCAAGTCGAAATGCAGCAGCAAATGTATCGCGCGGAGGAAGCAGAACGCGCGGCGATGGAGGCAGACGCGAATTTGCAAAAACTCTCGGACGAAGTCGAAAAATCGGGCGATGCAATGGAAAAGGCGGCGAGCGAATTAGAAAAGAAGGCCGAAGAACTCGCGCAGCCGCCAAGCGAGCCGGCGCCAACACCGTAAGCTGACTCCAATAAAAAAGGCGGGCGAAGGCGTCATTCCGCGTCTTTGCCCGCCTTTGATTTCGCAAACTTTCCGAACCTTACAGCTTAATGGTCACCGTTTTGACTTCGGTGTAGTTGCGGAGGCCGTATTCGCCTAGTTCTCGGCCTAGGCCCGATTGTTTGAAGCCGCCGAAGGGGGCCGCTGCATCAAACACGTCGTAGCAGTTGACCCAGACCGTGCCTGCCTTGAGGCGGGCGGCTAGGGAGTGGGCTTTGGTGATGTCGCGGGTCCAGACGGCGGCGGCTAGGCCATAGGCGGTCGAGTTGCCGCGCTTCACGACTTCATCAATATCTTTGAACGGGATGATGCTCATGACGGGGCCAAAGATTTCCTCTTGGGCGATCGTCATGTTGTCTTGCACTTCCGCGAACACCGTCGGCTCGATGAAGTAGCCCTTGGCGCCAACGCGGTTGCCGCCGGTCAGCATTTTGGCGCCTTGCTCTTGGCCCGTTTTGATATAACCCATGACTTTGTCGAACTGCTCGAGGCTGACCTGCGGGCCTTGCTCGGTCGTGGGGTCGAAGGGGTCGCCGACTTTGCGGGACTTGGCCTTCGCGAGGATTTTTTCGACGAACTTGTCATGGATCGATTGCTCGACAAAGACGCGGCTGCCGGCGCAGCAGCATTGGCCTTGGTTGAAGAAGAGGCCGAAGTAGGCTCCTTCGACGGCTGCGTCGAGGTCGGTGTCGGCGAACACGATGTTCGGGCTCTTGCCGCCGAGTTCGAGCGTGACGCGCTTGAGATTGGACTGCGCGGCGGCGGTCATGATGACCTTGCCGACTTCGGTCGAACCGGTGAACGCGACTTTGTCGACATCCATGTGACCCGACAATGCGCCGCCTGCGGTGGGGCCGAAACCGGGGAGGATGTTCACGACGCCGTTGGGGAAGCCGGCTTCCATGATCAGCTCGCCGACGCGGAGCGCGCTGAGCGGCGTCTGTTCGGCGGGTTTCAGAATTGTCGTGCAACCGGTGGCTAGTGCGGGGGCTAGTTTCCACGATTGCATCAGGAGCGGAAAATTCCACGGAATAATCTGACCGCAGACGCCGACGGGTTCGTGGCGGGTGTAGCAGAAGTAGGGGCCCGCGACGGGGATCGTTTTGCCTTCGATTTTGTCGGCCCAGCCGGCGTAGTAGCGGTAACAGGCGATCGAGAGGGGGAGGTCGGCGTGGCGGGCGTCGCCGAACGGCTTGCCGTTGTCGAGCGTTTCGAGCGCGGCGAGCTCGTCGATGTTTTCTTCCATCAGGTCGGCGAGTTTGTTGAGCAAGCGCCCGCGACCTGCGGCGGGCATTTGTTGCCAGGGGCCCGATTCGAAGGCACGGCGGGCGGCGACCACGGCTTTATCGACGTCGGCCTTGTCGGCTTCGGCGACGCGGGCGATGACTTCGCCGGTGGAGGGGTTTTCGGTATCAAACCGTTTGCCGCTCACGGCTTCGGTCCACTTGCCGTCGATCAGGAGATTGGTCTGGCGGACGGGGACTTGGGGTTTCGCTTTGGCGACGGGAGCTTCGGCAATCGACATGAGATGAACTCCAACGGTATGGGGGCGGATTTCCCGCTAACTGGCCGAGAAGGGTAATAATTTCCCATTCTAGGCAGGCGGACACAAGCGGGCTCGGGGTGAATTGGGGGTGTAGCTCGGGGCGGGTTGGGGAGACGGGGTGATTTTTCGGGTAGCGAGCTTGCGGGCAATGGGCGCTCTCTTCGGGATTACCTTCCGCGCACAAGCTGGGAGTGGGAAGTTGGTGGCGGTGAAAGTTGGTGGCGGTGGTGGCGGGCGCTCGGAGTTGCTTTACTTGGTGGCGGTTGGCGGCGTGGCAACTGGCCAGCTGGCGAAGGTTCTCGCTCTCGGCCCTTCTGGCCTCAGTGGCCAGCAGTGGACCTAACTGGCCAGCACTGGCCGATTCGGGCGCGGTTGCAGGTGCAATTTGGTGATGGAAACGGGCTTTTTTTGCAAGGTGGCCATGTTGCGCTTTCCCTGGGGCAACATGGCCACAAGATACCCAAGATGGCCGGGTCTCGATGGTTGTTTGAACGACATTGGGCGCCTCTGGGGTGAAGTTTTTTTGGGGGTGGTTTGGGTAGGGGGACTTTCTATTATTTTGGAAGAGTGGCGCTAATTGTGCGCTATTTTGAAAAGAATTCTTGCCACAGATTTCACGGATTAATGCGGATAGCAGGGCTGGGCTACCCAATACTCGGCATTTGAAGATACGCGGTTTAAGTTGGACGATACTTTTCTCGTACTCGTAGCAGGTCATCGGGGGAGTCAACCCATTGCTCGGCGTAGCCACAGTCGCCGCAAACATAACGGGTCACGGGAATGCTCGTTAAGAACCCAAGCGGTCCCGTAGCGATGTGATCATGCCCTTCGCCTGGGACGCGAAGAATGTCAGTCGACTGGCATTTCGGACAATTCTGGGTTTTTTTCATTCGTCGCTCCAACTATTGAAACAACTCAGGGTGCAGTTACCCGCGCCTCTTAGCTTCCCAGCCGATCTAGCCATCACGGCGGCGGCTGCGCCGCATTCGTTGCGGATGAGGGAGTGGCGAGCCCGTATTGGACCGCTTCGACCGACAACAACAAGCGGAATCCGACGTCGGGGGAGGACGTATTTTGAGGGCGTCTGCCGCGAACAGCGGACTTGGTCAGAGTTGCCGGGGAGTTAAAGGCGCCGCCTCTGCCGGTGCGGAGATCGTGGGTAAAATTCGGCTCGGGATCGACGGCGGGAGCGGAGGAAAATCGGGTGTAGCCGGCGAACTCCCAGGCGTCTTCCGTCCATTCAAAGACATTGCCCATCATGTCGTGAAGGCCATAGGGATTTGCTGAAAAGTTCCCAACAGGATGCGTGCGAGCGTTGGAGTTCTCGACGACCCAGGCATTGCCAGGCACGGTATGGATGTCGCCCGAGTAATAAGGGGTTGTTGTCCCTGCGCGGCACGCCATCTCCCACTCTGCTTCCGTAGGCAAGCGGTAACCCGCGCCTGGCGTTCGCTCGGGTTGGGCTTTGGAGAGTCCGTAACTTCCCTCTAGTTTTTCTCGCTGGCTAAGTCGATTGGCGAAATCCGCTGCCTCGAGCCAAGTCATCGACTCGGCGGGCAGATTCGCGGTGGTTTCACCGGAGATGGCGATGGCGCCCGCCCCCGTCTTAGAAAAGTGGGAAGGGTTTGCGCCCATCACTGCTTCGTATTGCTCTTGAGCGACTTCAAAGACGCCGAGATAGAAGGGGCGAGTGATCACGGTGTGATGTTGCGGACTGGAGCTTATGAAGCAGTCTCGCCAGACGTGATCGGGCGGACGATCACTCGCATTGAGAAGTTGGTAAATTTCTTCGGGAGTACTTCCGCGGAGGTATTCGCCGGGGGGAATCAAAACAAACTTCATCCCGATGGAATTGGTGTATTCGACGGGAAGTTTTAGATGTTCCGCCCAGGCCTTTTGATGTTGCTTGGCCTGTTCGGGCGTGAAGGGGGCGATGGCTGGATTAGGTGCGCCGGCGGGCCATTTTTTCCATTCGCCTGGATTGGATTTAACGAACGCTACGTCTACTAAGACGGCTGGCGGAGTGGGGCTGGCGATTTTTTGGCGAACGGCGGCGACGGGGAGGGCGAGTCGCAAGCTCATGTTGGCGTGGCGGCTTGATTGGTTGCGCCTTTCGCGGACGGCGGAGCCTGAGTATTCGGCAGGTGCATCGATTGCACCACCGCGATTCAGTTTTTCGATGTGTGTAAAGGCAGGAGCGGGGTCGACTGCCGGCGCTGAGGTGTATTTCTGGTAGTCATCCAACTCCCAGGAGTCTTCGACCCATTCCCACAAATTCCCCATCACATCATGCAGGCCGAAAGCATTGGGTTTTAGCGAGCCAACTGGATGAGGACGTCGACCTTCGGCGAGCGTCCACCCGAACCTCGCAATGCTGGTGCTGTCGCCGCTATAGAAACGCGTTGTCGTTCCCGAGCGTGCAGCGAATTCCCATTCGGCTTCGGTAGGCAAACGGTAACCCTCGTTCTTCACCCGAGTGATGATATTATTGACGGTTGAGTAGCAAGGCTGCAATTTCTCGCGCTGGCTTAGCTGATTTGCGAACTGCGTCGCATCGGGCCAGTCGACGCTGTCGACGGGGAAATTCTTGGTAGGCTCATTTGGAATGGCGTTACGATCGGAGCCGGTAGGAAAGAATTGCGAAGGATTGACTCCCGTCACGGTTCTGTATTGCTCCTGGGTCACTTCCGTGGCGCAGAGGTAGTAAGGCTGCGTGAGCACCACTGTGTGCTGAGGTCCGCTGCTGCGAATGTTGTCGCGCCAATGGTCATTGATCTTAGAACCGGGGAAAAGAAAGAACTCGATTTCGGCGGGCGTCGCGCCTTGTACGTTTTCGCCGGGCGGGATGAGGACGAATTTCATTCCAAGGGAATTGGTCCACTCGACGGGAAGTTTTAGGTGAGCGGCCCAGGCTTCTTGGTAGGCGCGGGCTTCTGCGCCTCCAAAGGGGGAGATGGCGGGTTTGGGGGAGTCCGTGGGCCAGCCATTCCAGGCGCTTTCGGCCGGCTTAATCGTCGGCGATGCAGGCGATACAGGAGTTGAGTCGGGAAGCCCCAGTTTTTTCTTAACTGCCTCAACAGAAAGTGCAATCCGCAGGCCCAAGTTCCTATCACGTATGTCCTCGGGGCGGCGATCGCGCGTGGCGGATGAGCATGCAAGTGGGGGAGCATCATAAGCACCACCGCGATTCACTTTGAAGGCATGTGTGAATTCCGGTTCAGGATCGACTAATAGCTTCGCAGCGGATTTTGTGTGGTCGTCCACTCCCCAAGAATCTTCGACCCACTCCCAGAGATTGCCAATGACATCGTGAAGTCCGAAAGGGTTGGGTTTTAATTTACCGACACGATGTGGGCGACGGTCGGAGTATCCGACCGTCCAGCCATCGTCGTTCAAATGAATTTCCTCTCCACAATAAAATCGCGTGGCAGCGCCTCCGCGACATGCGAATTCCCATTCAGCTTCATTGGGCAAGCGATAACCGCTATTTCGAACACGACGCACCGAGCCATCCCCTCGAGCGTAGGATTCCGGCATTTGTTCGCGCTGGCTCAATTGGTTTGCGAACTGCGTTGCGTCAAGCCAGCTCACTGAGTCTACCGGATAATCCGCAGGCGATTCTCCTGGGATGGACCTATAACCCGCACCGCTCTCCGAAAAATGCGCAGGGTTTGAGCCCGTTACTGCTTGATAGTGCTTCTGGGTGACTTCGGTGACCGCCAGGTAAAAAGGCTGAGTGAGGACTACACGATGTTGTGGTCCTGTGCTGGGAATATTGTCCTTCCAATGCGGGTTTGGCTTCATTGCCATATGGTCTTCGATCTCTTTTTCCGATGCGCCGCACAAAAATTCTCCTGGAGGGATCAAGACAAACTTCATGTCGAGCGAGTTGGTGTATTCGACGGGAATTTTTAAGTGAGTTGCCCAGGCTTCTTGATGGGCGCGGGCCTGCGTCGGGCTGAAGGGAGCGATGGCCGGTTTGGGCCCTTCGGTTGACCAACCTTCCCAGGCGGCCACTGCGGGAGTGAAGTCGGTCGGAGGTGATGAGGATACCGTCGAGGCAGGGGTAGGTGTCGCCGCCGGGCGGAGGATCACTTTGACAATTTCGCGTTTTCCGTCGCGAAGCGTAAAATTTTCGGTGTCAACCGTGAGACCGTCTGCCCCTTCGACTCGGAGTTGGTAGTCGCCTGCTTTGATCTTCTCGTTTTTGTCGGCGAGCTCGGCGGCCGGGCGGAGTGTGTAACGCGTTTTGCCGGTTTCATCGGCCAAGATGAGGGCGCCATTTTTGAACCGGGCCTCGATCTTGGGATCGTCAATCTGGACTTCCAGGGTGCCGTAAGGCGTTTGGAAGAAGATGGTGACGACTGCCAAGATTAGTGCCGCTGCTCCGAGAGCGCCGCCGCCGATCATCGCCCATAACCGGCCCTTTCTTCCCCCGTAGTTGGAAGTTTGCGCAGGTGGAGGTGCGAGTTCCTTGTGCCGCGCAACCGCACGAATTGTGGGAACACTTGGCGAAAGAATGGCTGTCTCGGCCGCCAACTTTTCTTCGCTTTGGGCAGCGGCGGGGGCAGCCTTGGTTTTGAGGAGGGCTGCAAGTTCTTTTGCGGCTTCCTGCGCACTGCCGACGCGACGCTCTGGATCCTTTTCGAGGAGGCGCATGATCAATGCGGAAACACTTTCTGGCACACTCGATGCGATTTCGTGGGGGGCGGGTGGAGTGTGGATGGCGAGGGCTGTTAAAATCGCCATCGTGTTTGCGCCGCAAAAAGGACGCCTGCCGGTGGTCAGCTCATAGAGCACGACGCCGAGGCTGAAGAGATCGGCTCGGGCATCGATCGCGCCGCCGGCGGCTTGTTCTGGCGCCATGTACGCGGGAGTTCCGAGGATCGAACCGCTCTGGGTAAGTTGAATGTCCTCCTTGTCGCCGCGCGCGAGTCCAAAATCGAGGAGTTTTACGCGATTGTTATTTTGCGTTTCAATCCAGATGTTGGCTGGTTTGATGTCGCGATGAATCAATCCTTTTGCATGTGCAGATGCTAGTCCGATTGCAATTTGGTATCCCATTCGTAAGGCCAGCACCAAAGGAATGTTTCTATTTTTCTTGAGAACGACATCCAGTGGCATTCCAAGCAGGAACGGCATCGCCATAAAGGGCACGCCACGATCTTCACCGACTTGAAACACGGCGACAACATGATCGTGCTCAATCAAGGCCATTGTCCGCGCTTCGCGAAGAAACCGCGCCTTCGCGTTGTTGACGGCCGCAACTTCAGGGCGCATCACCTTGAGGGCAACTTTTCGCTGGAGATGTGGATCTTCCGCTTGAAAGACCATTCCCATGCCGCCGGCGCCAAGTAGTTTTGTGACGCTATATCCTCCGAGCCGACCAATCTCCTCCTTGGATTCCGGCGGCGCCAAGAATGCATAAACCGATGCCGCTAACTCTTGCGTTGGAGGCGACTCGTCATTCGCTTTGGCAAACGGTGTTTCTTTCGTGGAAGTGGGAGGTGATATTTTTTGGAATTGCTGTGTTGCTTCCATCGCTTCGACGCGGCTGACGGTTGCCGCTTGCGCCGAGAGCTTTGATGCGTCTACATAGAACTGCCAGAGCGGACGATTTTCGCCTCGCTTTCTCACGGCTTTCTTGGTCTGCTCATTGGCGAGTGCGTTCCGGGCCCGGGAAGCGCATTTTTCACAGCCCACAAAGTGCCTGGCGACTTGAAGCTCAACTTCCGTTGAGGCATCCCCCAACAGCACCTGACGGAAGGTAACGTCCTCAGGACAAAGTGCGACTTCAGGCATCTGCTTCTCCCGCGCCTGTTGGCTGAACCTTTCCAAAACGTTATTTATATTAAACCGTGAGTTTTAGGCTTGCAATAAGCATCCGGATAAAAGATGCGTTAGAAAGTACTGCCATTCCGGCATAGCGATACTACTGCCTCATCAATGACATTATTGGTTCTGGGGGAGAGACATGGCTCAAGCACAAAAGGCAAACTGGCAAGTTGGCGCTGTGATTGGGCTTAGCGTTGGTTTGGGGCTGGCGGTTTCGAAGTGGGTTGAAAAGTTACTGGCGCCCAGTTTGGGGTCTTGGGGTGCATTTGGAGTAGCTATTCTTGTCGTCTTAGTGGGCAGCGCGATCTTGGGAATCATTCTCACGAAATTGTCAAGTAAATGAGTTGCTGTCGCGACGCGACGAAGAGTAACATGTCCCCTTGGTTTTGGGCATGGATTATCTCGGGCCTTCAGCCCTCTTTGTTGTTTGTTGACCGTGTCCCAGGGCTACGCAGAGTACTGCTCCGACCCTG
>JBKJSI010000781.1:0-2576 GCA_046595915.1 Pirellulaceae bacterium | reverse complement strand
GCGGTGGCCGAGAAAGGAAACGAGTCCCCACCAGAGCGGCGCGAAGCCGCCCCAGGTCATCGGAGCGCCAAAGACCGCGAAGAAAAATGCGAAGCCGCCCAGGGCGCCTTTTCTGGGCGCGGGGAGGTTGAGGATGCTCGAGCCAATGACGTAGAGCGTCCAAGCGGTGCAGAGCGAGATCAGTAGTCCGACGATGAGGAGGATGCCGGAAATCCATTTTCCATACTTGAGACTGCGCAGCGGGAGGATGTAGCGGACGCTATCGGTCGCTTCTTCGCGGACGACAATTTTTGGCGGTAGACTCGGCGAGGTGGGCATCGCCGAATTCTAGCAAAATCAATTCGGCTGTGATTGCCCGCTTGTTCTTATACTTCATCGGGCACAATGAAGGGTTCACGATAGACACGAGTGAGCATAGCATTCGCCTCGGCGTCATCCTTGATCGCTTCGGCGTCGACATCGACAGTGATCACGCGACCATGGCGAAAACGAACATTGGCGAGATCGACTTCCGCCGCTTTGAGGTTTTCCTGGATCGCTTCGTACGTCTTATAGATTTCCTTGTGCTCGCCGATCGCTTCGTAAGGCTCGGAAGCGGAGGCTTCTTTCGAACTGAGGCGATACGAAATGTTGGACAAATGGCATAGGGCTGCGGAGAAATGGCCGACTTCGGCGTCGCAGTTGCAGTCTTCGATTTTGCGGCTGCGAACGGCGTTGATAAAGGAGCCAAACGCACCGCCCGGCGCGACTTTCACCTCGAGATTGGGGTCGTCCTTGAGCGCGATCGGAGCGTCGCCAGACTTAGGAATGAACTTTCCACCCGTGATAACACCTTCGGTGGTGTGAAACTCATTGCCGACTTTGTTCGGCCAATCTTTGTGCTTACCAACGAGGCCGCGGACTTCGAAGACGAGCTTGGTGTCGCCAAATTCCATGACCGACATTTGCATGCAAGGGGTTTGTCCTTGATCGGTGTAGCCGAGTCGCCCGCCGAGGCTCCAGACTTTGGTCGGCAAGGTCGCGCCTTTGATCGCCCAACGCGCGATGTCCATTTCGTGGACGCCTTGGTTGCCGATATCGCCGTTGCCAAAGTCCCAGAACCAGTGCCAATTGTAGTGGACCAGGTTTTTGTGATAGCCCTGCTCCGGCGCGGGGCCGAGCCAGAGATTGAAGTCGAGTGTCGCCGGCGGCGTCTCGATCGGCTTTTCGCCGATGCTCCAGCGCGGCTTGCAGCAAAAGGCCTTCGAGATGAGTAGCTTGCCATACTTGCCGCTCTGAGCGGCGGCGATCTCTTTTGCTTTTCCAACGCTCGATCGATTCTGCGTGCCATGCTGCACGATGCGTTTGTATTTGCGCATTGCTTCGACAAGTTTTCTTCCCTCAAAAAGATTGTGGCTCAACGGCTTTTCGACGTAGACATCCTTTCCCGCTTGGCAGGCCCAAATGGAAATCAGCGAATGCCAGTGGTTGGGCGTCGCCACACTGATCGCGTCAAGTTCTTTGTCGTCAAGGGCTTCGCGGATGTCGGCCACGCACTTGGGTGTATTTCCAGCTCGCTTTTTGACGGAGTCGGTTCGATCGGGGTAGAGCGACTTATCGGGGTCGATGAGATAAGTGACTTGGGCCTTGCTATCTTTTTTGGTGAATTCATCGATGTGCGTGCCGCCGCGCCCGTTGACGCCGGCAACGCCGATGCGAACGACTTCATTGGCGCCGATCACCTGGCCCGAAGCTTTGGTGCCTCCAATCGTGAAAAGCGGGAAGACCGTGCTAGCGGCGGCGGTTTTTAAGATATCGCGGCGGGAAATTTGGCGCATGGCGGGTTCCTCTAGGGAGGCACTCTGTGGGAAGCCGGGAGGGAATGGTCACTTAGTTTATCGCGCCGCTCCTGGCAATTCGACCATGTTGTTGGGTTGTCTCACTCATTTGCACCGTTTTTCCCAATAGGCGAGGTCGATCGAACGTCCTAAAATTGGTTTGCCTCGTTGCGTTCTTTTTGTCGTGCCCCTTTTTTGTTTCTCGGAGTCTCCACTGATGATTCGCGCCACGAGTTGTGGGCTTGCGATCTTGTTGTCCGCCTTGGTGATTGCCGATGACAAGCCGACCGTTTCGATGGAGCGACAAAAAGCCGAGTTGGCCAAGGTGCAAGCGATTGTTGGCGCCTGGAAGGGCGTCGGTCAGCCGCAGCGCGGATCGACGAAGGGTTCCTGGACCGAGGAAAGCGAATGGAAATGGAAGTTTGACAAAGGAATCGCCGAACTTGTTTTTACTGCAACGAAAGGAAAATACTTTTCGGGTGGTGAGCTGACTTACATCGGAGGTGATAAGCCGTTTCTGCTTCAAACGACTGCCGGTGAAACCAAGTCGTTGTATCGCGGCGTTTTGAATGCTGATGGATCGCTCGCGCTCGATGCCGAGAAGCCAACCGAAGATCAGCCCGCGCGCATCACATTGCGACTCGTCGCCGGCAATGATCGCATGATCTTGCTGATGGAGAAAAGGGCCGGCGATACGTTTTCAAGACTCGCGGAACTTGGCGCGACTCGTAAAGGAAGCGGCTTCGGCAAAGGCGCGAC
>JBKJSI010000721.1:0-2512 GCA_046595915.1 Pirellulaceae bacterium | reverse complement strand
TTCGGTGTAGGTCGATTCCAATGGTGCGTCGACATGGAACTCGGGCTCTAAGAATAGCGGCATCGTCGGCAGAAGGTCTCCCACGGCGAGCGGCTCGATATAAACTCGCGTAACATCGGCGCATTCATAAGCAGCCAATGTCAGCGGCTTCTCCTTGCTGACGCGATAGCCTCCATCGCGCTGCTCGCCCCATATCGCATGATGAATTCCATGGGGATCGCGCGCGGTTGGTGGAAATGGATCGATCAACAGAACGTGGATATTTTGCTCGAGTAGCGAGAGCGCCTTATCGATGATCTGACGGATCGCCCGGTCGGAGCTCTTGTTGCCCGGCGAAAGAATCTCAATCACCGCAACGAGCTCATCATTGCTTACATGCCGGATCGCAATGCTATTCTGCTTTCGAACGTAAAAATCTTCCTCAATTTCCGAATAATAATGCGTCTTGGGACGCTCCTTCGTCGCCGTACCTCCAGTCCCAGAGCTCGCAGGATTCACGGCGCCTCCATTCACATGGTCACTCCCAGTGCGGAGAGTGATCACGTCGGGGCCGAAACGACCGACGTGTTGCTCGGCGAGCGCGTAGTAGTTGCCTGGAAGCACTCCCTCGTTCAATTTTCGCCGCAGGCAGGAAGTCCATTCCACGTGAAAATCGTGGAAGATTCCCGCCTCGACTTTAGTCCAGTCGTGCATCGGCATGTTCGTTGTCTCCACCTCTATTCTACCCAACGGCGGAGTCGCTTCGCTACGAATTCAAATTCCACTAAGCCGACGGCCCCTTGGTTGGGGGCTTGGCGGCGGGATCGGGAACGATCGAGAGCCCGTCGGAGGAGCGGAGTTGGACGCGGTAGACTTTGCCGCGTTCCATTTTCATGTTGGGGGCTTCGCCTTGGGCGGCGCGGATCCCAAGTTCCTTGGCTTTTTCGGGGTCGTTGGCGATGGTCCAGAAATCGGCCCAGATTTTTTTCTCGAGCTCTGACTCGGGTTTGCCTCGGCGGTAGATCGAGGGGACATCACCGTCCTTGTCGATGAGGAACGCGTCGTTGGGGGTTTGGTGTCGGCCGAAGATGCCGCGGAAGGCGACTAGCGAGGTGCCGCGGACGAGGTCGGCTTTTTCGATGTATTCATCGGCAAATTTGACGACGCGGCTATCGACGTAAACCGTGTCGCCCATCACCGTGAAGCGTTTGGGTTCGTCGAGTGCTTTGCCGTCGGCGTCGACTTCGACGAATTCGACTTCGGTGCTTACGACTTTGCCGGCGTCGTCGGTTTTCATGTCGACGACGCTGAGGTAGGCCATTCGCGAGTCTGCCTTCAGCAGGCGCCGCGCGGTTTCGAGTTTTTCGATTTGCTCGTTCTTGACCTTAATTTCCAGGTTCTTGACTTCGATTTCGCCGGTGAGCGATTCGATTTTGGCTTCGCGTTCTTCGAGTGTGCGTTTGACCTCGGTCAGCTCTTTGCTCGCGCGGTCTTTGGCGGAGTAGATGTCGTAGCCGAGGTAGCTCAGGAATCCCGCGCCGGCGACGACGATCGTGGCGAGCAAAGTTCGCACGGCGGCACTGAATGTGTTGACGGTATCGTTAACGCCCATCTTTGACTCCTCTTCGCCGCGATGGCAGTTTGACGCGGCGAGTGAACACTCAGTCGTCTAAATACCCAGTCGTCGGGTGGAATTTTAGCCGATCCCCAGGAGTTCGCCGACGGCGCTACGCAAATCGGCTTGCCGCATCAGGTGCTCCCCCACCAGGATGGCATCGACGCCTGCTTCCTGGAGCTTGAGGACATCCCCCCGCCCGGCGATGCCGCTTTCGGAGACGAGCAGGCAATTCTCGGGAATTTGCCGTTTGAGGCGGATGCTATGGTTCAAATCGACCTCAAAGGTTCGCAAATCGCGGTTGTTGACGCCGATGAGTGTTGCGCCTGCGGTGAGGACGCGATCGATGTTGGCGGGCTCGTAAATTTCCACGAGCGGCGTCAAACCTAGTTCGACCGCCTCATTGTGAAGGGTTCGGAGCATGCAATCGTCGAGGCATTCGGCGATGAGCAGCACCGCGTCGGCGCCGTAGACTCGGGCTTCGAGCAACTGGTAAACGTCGAGGATGAAGTCTTTGCGCAGCAGCGGGAGCGAAACGGCGTTTCGGATCGCTCGCAGGTATTCGAGACTTCCCTGAAAATATTGCTCGTCGGTCAGGACACTGAGGCAGGTCGCGCCGCCGGCCTGGTAATCTTTTGCGATCGCGACGGGATCGAAGTTGGCGCGGATGATGCCTTTGGAGGGGCTCGCTTTTTTTACTTCGGCGATGAGCTTGATTCCGCCGGGCGCGGCGAGGGGGGAGAAGAAATTGCGGATGGGGGGGGCGTCGGCCAGGGCGGCGCGTAGGTCTCGCTCGGGAGTTCGCGCTTTGGCGGCGGCAATCTCCTGGCGTTTGGTTTCGACGATGCGATCGAGGATGGTTGGCATGAGTGGATCAAAAAAGCCCTTGTTTTTGCGAAGTGGCCCAATCGGCCCAAC
>JBKJSI010000612.1:0-6662 GCA_046595915.1 Pirellulaceae bacterium | reverse complement strand
TTAGGGCTCAAGTTCTTGCACACGAAGCCTCGTTCGCTTGCGACAGCTCAGCGGAAGAATCCTCGTGGGAAAGCCGGATGCGGCAAACCCGCTCGTCCGGTTTGAAGAGGGGGACGGTGAACCTGATCGCAGGCGCCGTCCCTACTCCACCGTGGGCTGCTTCGCCGACTGCGGGCATGTCCTGCTGGGGTATGTGGTCCATGGAGCCGTCGTCGAAGGAGATTAGGTAGCGCGGCATGGGTTTTCGCTGTGGCTATGTGGGTTTTGCGAGGCTGCTGGGCGCAGATTGCGGGGGAGTCATTTTGGATTTTTGAGTTGGTTGACGCAATCTGTTCCCAGCCACCCGTCCGTGCTGCTTGGTAAACCCCTTCACTGGCACGTTGCATTGTGGAAGCAACGGGGCATAAGAATGCTATTTGCTCCGCCGGTCGTGGGTAGCGTCAGATTCCGCACCTGATCTGCACGCCCGTTTGACCTCGGCCAGTACCCAGGATGAAAATGACTGGGAGGATGGGTCATCGGGTGTCACGGCAGTGACCTCAATTACCAACGGTGAACATAGCCACGCTTGGTAAGGCTCCGGCGGGTGCGGCCCGCCTGGTGTGTGGTTGGCGGCCCATACCTCGTCCAAGCCAGCAATCTCGAATACGACGTCTCGCCGGTCGCGCGTGAGAACGGCGAATGGCCCGTCCCCGTCGGCCATCGGGGCGTATGCCGCGTCGTCCATGTGCCGTGCCATGTCGGCGTCCCGATAGAACAGCAAGTGCCCGGGTGCAGTCGGCAGCCGCTCGACCTGAAACTCGGCGGCCGATTCGGGCGGTCGGGCCGGTGCGTCCAGGTCGTCCACCAACGCGCTTGGCCAGCGGACCAGGACCGACGCCAGCACGCGGGCGAACACCTCCCGGTGCGGGGTGAAAGTGAACACAACGGAGTCCCAGCCAGTGATCTCCACCGTCGCCCTCTGTTGCCGAAGATGTTTTTAGGCTGACTCGCGTTATTACCGAAAGGCCGCGACTTTGGCGCCTAACCCGCAGTCAGGTACTTGCGGTAGGTGGAAATATAGTCGTTGATTGCTCAATTGTCAGGTCATTTTCCGGTTCTTCTACCGCCGTTGCCAAGCGCGAGGGTACTGGGGGTGGATTGCGGTTAAGTCTTTTTGAATCGTTGAGTTGGCTGGCGCGGTCTGACCCCAGCCACCCACCGAGACTGTCACTGGTTTCGTACTGCTTGGTATTCCCAGCGGTGGCATACGGCGAAGATATCGCCTAGCATCGGGAAGATTAACTTGCAGAGATACGATGGAATCGATGACTGACAAGCATTTGAGAATGCCGTTTGACCTCAACGAAGCATTCGTTACTTACTTGGGAGGCGCCGACGATTCCTCGGCGATTGAAGTTGGCGGTGGGCGCGAACGACTCGGAGTACGGTACGGGAATCACGCGAGCACAATATTGGATCAACTCAATGCCCTGCTTGCCGCAATCTTAAGTGAGCATCCAGATGGCTTCAATTAACGACAAGAGCCGGTGGCGAGGTGGCTGCTGCGCGAGCTTCCCATGCTCTCGGAGTCTTGCCGTAAGAAAATTGAGGCGTTTGTGTGGCTGCAAATTGTAAAATGAAACCGCCTTCTTTTTCCAATGTTATGATTCCGGATCGTACATGATTTCTCGGACCTCTTGAGCGCAGCGGCAGGCTTTGGCGATTTTGGCGGCCCAGGCTTGGGCTTCTTCGCGGGAGGGGAGTTCGAAGATTGAGAAGCCGCCGATTACTGGTTTGGTTAGCGGAATCTGACGCCAGGCGCCCGCCATGAGCACATCAAGGAAGACATGCGGGAGCATGCCTACTTAACTGAACTACAATTCAAACAGGGGGGCCGAACAGGATTGGGGTAAAACCAGCAGTGGCGTGCGGCGCCTTGTGAGCCTCAACTCTCAATCCCAGAAATTGAACACGAAATCTCCAACTCGCCGTGGACGCCAGTATTGCGCCTGCTCCACCTCGGCGCTGGCAAGCTGCTTACAGATTTCGGGCGTGACTGACGCTTCCAATATTGAACACGACCACACTTCGTAAACCCCATAGCCTAGAAACTCCTCGGCCAGCGCTGCTTCATCGACGAACTGTACCGGTGCTCCACTCTCAGTCAGTGGCTCTGCAAAGGCGATCACGGGAAAGTGGGCGTTTAGCAAGACAGCGAACAATCCGCCGGGCAAGTCTAAGACGGCTTGGGCGAAGTTGGCCTCGACCTTTTGGAGCGGCGCCTCAATGGATCGTACGCTTCCGCCAAGCGCCCGCGCCGCCTCGTGGCAATGGGTGCGGAACGCTGCGAAGTCGCTGACCGGTATGGGTGGGTCATCCACGTGCCGAAAGCCGGTGATGCCTCGCGGAACCTGCATTCACAACTCATCGAATAGGTTGGGGATCTGGACATATCTGACCGCATTTTACTTCTCACTGACGAGACGCCAGTGCCACCAACTTGTCGCCACCTACACAAACTTACGATTCTGGATCGTACATGATTTCTCGAACCTCTTGAGCACAGCGGCAGGCTTTGGCGATTTTGGCGGCCCAGGTTAGGGCTTCTTTGCGGGTGGGGAGTTCGAAGATGGAGAAGCCGCCGATTACTGGTTTGGTTTCGGGGGAGGGGCCCTCGGTGACGGCGCCGTCGGTGGCCACGATGCTTGCCTTTTGACGCTGGAGGCCGCCGCCCCAGATCCAGACGCCGGCAGCTTTCGCTTCGCGGACGACTGCGTGGGCTGCTTCGCCGACTGCGGGCATGTCCTGCTGGGGTATGTGGTCCATGGCGCCGTCGTCGAAGGAGATTAGGTAGCGCGGCATGGGTTTGGCTCTGGGATTAGGTGGGTTTTGCTAGGCTGCTGGGGGCAGATTGCGGTTTAGTCTTTTTGAATTGTTGAGTTGGTTGGCGCAATCTGACCCCAGGCACCCGTCGCTGCCTCCTTTACGCTGTCACTGATCCGTCATGGTCAATACGGAACATGAACTTGACGCCCGCCGATTGAATCTTGGAGCCATTGACGTAATTCAGAAATCGACGATAGCGATTGCGCGTCGGGCCAGCGTTTTTTCACTTCCGCGGAGAGTTTCTTGCCTGGGATGCGAACTGAATCGCCGACTGACGATGTCAGCGCCAGGTTGCCTGCCCGTGCGACATCAAGAATCAACGTGAGCACTTGATCAGGCAAGTCTTTGACGATTACTTCGACGGCGATTTCAGCAATTGGCTCAGCTGCATCTAAATCGTAGCAAAGGAATCGTAAACTTTCGCTTTGGATCCGGCGCATCACATATCCCTCGCCATCGGGATCAGGACCGTCTACTCCGTTTTCATCGAATATATCCTGAATCGCGTCGATTTCTTCCCTAGTAAGGCCATAATCCATCGGGAATTCGATGGTTTCGCCTGTGAATGGATTGGTCGCCTTCCCAGATTGGTCACCCAGATTGCAAGTGTGCATCAGGAAGCTGTATTCCCAATGAGTGAGTTCGAGCGCCATTGTTATTTGACCCTGATTCCGTTTGAAGTGCTGTTTTGCGGGCTAGGTTGGTGAGGGGGCCATGAACGGCTCATGCATCTTTTTTACTCTAAGGTTGCTGCTAACTTTTTTTGATTTTGGCCGCATTCCTCGCTTACGCTTCGGGTTGTGATTGGCGAGCTTAACTTTTTAGGGGGTTCGCTCGCGAAGCTTGGTGCTCAACTTGTTCGGCCAGCCCTATTAGAATTCCTTCGGGGCCGCGGATGTAGCAGAGGCGGTAGATGTTTTGGTAGTTGACGACTTCGCCGACGAGTTGTGCGCCATGTTTTTGGAGGCGGGTTAGGAGGTCGTCGAGGTTTTCTACGGTGTTTTCTACGGTGAACATGACGCGCAGGTAGCCGAGCGAGTTTACTGGGGCGGTGCGGTGGTCGGCGACTATGGGCGGGGCGTGGAATTTGGAGAGTTCGAGGCGGCTGTGGCCGTCGGGGGTTTTTAGCATGGCGATTTCGCAGCGCATGTTTTTTAGGCCGGTGACGCCGTCGGCCCAGTCGCCTTCGATGGGGGCTCGGCCTTCTAGCTCTAGGCCCAGCTCTTTGAAGAAGTCGATGGCCGCGTCGAGGTTTTCTACCACGATGCCGATGTTGTCTAGGCGTTTTAGGGGCATGGTGCTTTCTTGGGGGCTTACTGCCGCAGTCTGAGGAAGGCATGCGGGAGCATGCCCTACCTAACTGCTACCTTTTTCTCCTCATCAGCGCTACTCTCTTGAATCGAACGATTCTACGAGTTTCTCGGCGTGCCTTAGTGCCTTCTCTTTGCGCGGGAGAAACACATTTTTCACCCAGTCATTGTGGGGCGGCAGTTCCTCTCCATCTTTGAATTTGCCATAAAACACGGGTCGAAATCCGCTCCAATTGGCATGCTTACCACTCTCCAGATACTCTCTCGCTTTGCAGATGTCTTGCTCGATCGATTTGATGCGCTCAAGAACAGCTTTTCTTTTCGCGTTCGTTTGTTTCATCGCCATGGGTTGGCCCAAGTTTATTCGGTGAGCGGCGTGACGCGATCAGTTGTCTTCGAAGGGGCCGTCGCCAATTCGGTTTTTGAAACACAGAGGAACAGAGAGCACGGAGGAAATTCTCTGTGTACTCTGTTTCTCTGTGTTTCACACTTCTACCAATTGAGTTTACTAAATATCGTCGTCAATCTATTCACCTTGTTGGCCGAGTTGGGCCAGGAACTCGGCCATTTCGCCGGCGGCGTGGGTGTCACCTTGGGTTCTTGCTTCTTCGATTCCTTCGCGGAGGTAGGTTCTTGATTCTTCGTAGCGCTGGAGGCGGGCTAGGAGTTGGGCGGCTTGGAAGAAGGCGGGGACGTGGGGGGGGTTGTCTTTGGTTAGTTCGGTGAAGGCGGCGAGGGCCTCTGGCTCTTGGCCGTGCGATGCGTATTCCATGGCTAGGCTGTAGCGCAGGAACGTGTCGTGCGGGTCGTCCTTGAGCATGGCTTTGATTTTTTCTAGGCGGGTGGTCATTTGTTGGCTCATTCTATGTCGGGGGCGCGAGGCGCTCGCCGGTTGCATTCAGCGATATGTCGGGCCTTCAGCCCTTGAGGATCATTTCGCATCAAAGCAGCTAGGCCGGCGCGAGGGTACTCGCTCTGGCCTAGGCTACAATATGACGGACCGTTGGCCCTTAAAGACGACGGTCATTTAGGGACTTGGGTGGGGGATGTTAGGTATTTGAGGAGGTTGCGGATTTCGGGGTCTGGCAGTGGGTCTAGTTGGCCTTCGGGCATTAGCGAGAGTTCGGTGGCGCCGATTTCTTCTACTTGGGAGCGCTCGAGCGTTACCGTTTCACTCGCCATGTGGAGTGTGATGGCGCGGTCGGTTTGTTTGGCGATGACGCCGGAGAGGACGCGGCCGTCTTTGAGATTGATGACCGACATGCGGTAGTTGGCGGCGACCATGGCGCTGGGGTCGAGGATGTTGTCGATCCAATAGTTGAGGTTGGTGCGCTGTGCGCCGGTCAGGTCGGGCGCGATTTCGCCTCCTTCGCCGAAGAGCTTGTGGCAGCGCCCGCAGAGTTTTTCGTAGGTGGCCCGGCCTGCTCCGGCGTTGGCCGTCGTGAGAGACTCGGCGGTGTATTTTTCTTGAAAGGCCTTCATTTTGGCGAGGCGTTCTACTTTGACCTGGCCTGATTTGGGCCAGAGCTCTTTGGCTTTTTTGGCGAGGTCTGCGTCGCCTAGTAGATAGAACTGACGGACGACGTGGGCGGGGAATTCATTGGGGGAGACTTTGCCCTCGCTGACGAGTTGTGCCAAGTGGGTGGCAGTGTCGACGCGGGTCATGAGGGTTTCGACGATGGCGAGGCGATTGGCTGGAAAACCTTTGCCGGCTTGGGCGGCGAGTTGTTTGCCAAGGTTGAGATCCAAAACGACACCGAGGCCGCGAATGGCGGCGGCGCCGACGTCTCGATCGCCGATGAGCGGGAGCAGAAGGCCTTGAAGGCCGTCGACTTTGGAACTGGAGAGGGTGCGAATGGCGCGGCGGCGGACTTCGGCGGATTGTTTGCCGTCGTAGAGGATGCCCTTGAGGGAGTCGATGGCGCGGCCTTCGCCAAAGATGGTGGCGATCTCATTGCCTAGTTCGCGATTGGCGGGTTCACTCGCGACTTTAGTCATGAGTTCTTTCCAGCCGCTCGGTTGCGTCGCTCGGTGAACGCCTTCGAGGCCTTGGCGGATTCCGGTGAGGAGGAGCGTTCTGGTTTCGGCGGAGCAACTATCGCTGGCGGCGACTTCTAGAAGCGGGGCGAGTGCGGCGGGGTTGTTGAGGGATTCGTCTGCGAGGCGACGGGCGATGAATTGGTTGACTTTAGGGAGTTTACAGGTGGCGATGAGCTTGGCGGCTTCGGCGGGGGATTGGGGTACGGCTGCTTCGATGCCGTACCAGACCATGAGGGGGTAGACGCGGTCGTTCGCGAATTCGGTGTGGCTTACCAGTTGTGATGCGATTGGCCAGCGGTCGGCGGCAGGGATCTTCTGAAGGGCAGACGCGATTTCAACAAGGACGAGACCCGATTTTTCTGCTTTCGCCAGGTCCTGCAGCCATGCAGTGCGCAACTCAGGATTCACCGCACTTTCTATGGCGAAGCGAACGGCCCATACGCG
>JBKJSI010000336.1:0-17448 GCA_046595915.1 Pirellulaceae bacterium | reverse complement strand
GTCCAGGGCTCAAAGCCACTTTGATCGGCGCGGACTTCGAGGACTTCACGATTCTTTTCGTTGTGCTTGGTGTGGACGTAAGTCTCATCCCAGCTTTCGAAGCCGTCGAAGCCTTTCATGATGGGGTGCGTGGGCGCGGTGATGCGGGTGCGGAAATCGCCGGTGCCGTGGCGGGAGAACTGCGCGCCGCAGAGCTCGATGTATTTGGGGGAGTTGAGGAAGCAAAACGTTGCGCAGTGAACGGGGATGAAGCCTTTGCCGTCCTCGACGAATTTCAAGAGAGCCGTTTCTTGCTCGGGCGCGATCTTTTCGTGGTTCGCGTAAATGAGGAGGCCGTCGTATTTACTTAGCATCTCATCGGAGAGATCGGTGAGCTTTTCGGTGTAGGTGAGCTTGACGCCGCGGCCGTCGAGATGCGGGCCAATGGCTTTGAAGAGCTGCTCGGGGCGGTGATGGCCCTTGTCGCCGAGGAAGAGGATTTTTATCGGGGCTTCTTGGGCGAGAAGACAGCCGGCTGAGAGGAGCAGACCGACCAGAGAGGCAAGGATGGAAGTTCGCATATCGGGCGTCACAAAACTGGAGAAATGAGAGGTTTTGAGGAAGGGCTATTGTCGTCTAAGAGGGAAGCCTCTTCCAGAGCAGGAAGAGGCTCTCATAAGTTTGTTTCAAGCCACTATAGTGGAATTGGCTAGTCGCCCCTTGGCGGCTATTTCGCGTCTTGAAAGAGTCGCGGCGCGAAATCGTGCAAGGCGTGTCGCCAGGTTTGCCACTCGTGGGCGTACTCTTTCTTGTCGCGGAAGACGACGTTTTTCACGCCGATCGCTTCGAGTTCTTTGGCGACTTTTTCGGCGGTCTCATGGATGCGCGCGTCCATGCCTTGGCCGCCGCAGTGCAGATAAAGGAGCTTGGCTTTTTGATCGAAGGCGGCTGGATCGGCGAAGACGCTGTTGTAGCCGGTCTTCACATCGAAGCCGAACACGCCGCTGAAGGAGGCGACGACGCTGAAGGTATCGAGGTGCGTCAAACCAATTTGCAGCGATTGACCTCCGCCCATCGAGAGCCCGGCGATGGCGCGATGCTCGCGATCGGCGAGCGTGCGATAGTTGGCATCGATCATCGGAATCAGGTCTTTGAGGACTACTTCTTCGAAGGCGCTGTTGGCCATGCTGCGCCCGCGGGCGGGAGGCGCGGGTGTTTCTCCCGCTCGCATGGCGTAGCCTTTTTCCATCACGATGATCATAGGCTTGGCTTTGCCTTCGGCGATCAGGTTGTCGAGGATGAAGTTGGCGTGGCCTTGGCGAGTCCAGCCGGTTTCATCTTCCCCGCCGCCATGTTGCAGATAGAGAACCGGATAGCGAGTCGACTGATCCGCGTCATAACCGGGCGGGGTGTAGACCATAATGTGGCGCGGTTTGCCGGTGACTTTGGAGAGATACCAGCGCGAGCGGACTTCGCCGTGGGGAACATCTTTGAAGTGATAAAAGTCTGCGCCCGCTTCGGGGATTTCGATACAGCTTGTGGGCTTACTAGTGCCGAAGAAAACATCGCTGCCGGGGTCATTCACCTGCACGCCATCGACGATGAAGGTGTAGTAGTGCAAGCCAGGAACGATGGGGGGTGAAGTGAGGCTCCACATGCCGTCGTCGGCGCGCTGCATGTCCCAAGGGCCTTTTTCTCCCAGGCCGTAGTTGGTGAAGACTTGGACCTTCTTGGCGTCGGGCGCTTTAAGGCGGAAGGTGACGCGCAAGTCGGCATGGACTTTCGGGTAGCCGGAGTTGCCGATGTTGGTGGTGGCGGGGACGCCTTCATCGACTGGCTTGGTTTCCGCGGGCTTCACTTCTACAGGCTTGTCATCGGGCTTTGGCTCTTCCTTCTTGGCTGGTTCGGCTTTCTCTTGCGGCGCATCGCGGAAGATCAATTGCGCGAAGTGAAAAAGGCCATGTTTCCAGACTTTGAAATCATGTCCGCCGCCGGGGATGACGTCGTATTGGTGGGGCACTTTTTCTTCGTCTAGCTTGGCGTGGACGTTTTGCGTGATGCGGAAGAGGCCATCCTTGTCGCCGCAGTTGATGTAAAGGAGCTTGAGTTTGGATTTCAGTTCATCGGGGCTTTTAATCAAATCTTGGGGCTGCTTGGTGTTGGGCGCCGACGAAAAGCCGCCGACCCAGGCGAAGGTATCGAGATTACCGAGACCAAAGTTGAGGGACTGTCCGCCGCCCATCGAGAGTCCAGCGAGGGCGCGAGACTCGCGGTCGGCTTTCACCGAGTAGGTCTTCTCGATGAAGGGAATTAGATCGGTTAGCAGTTCTTTTTCAAACAGCGCGAAGCCGGGAACTTTCTTAGGAATGGGGTCACTCAGATTCTGTTCCTTTGACGCACGGCCATTTGGCAGCACGACAATCATCGGAACGACTTTTTTGTCGGCAATGAGAGCATCGAGAATCACTTCCGGCTTGCCGCCGCGGGCCCATTCGTTCTCATCGCCGCCAATTCCATGCAGTAGATAGAGCACAGGATATTTGGTGTCCGGCGAGTAACCGGGCGGAGTGTAGACCTTCGCTTTGCGCTTGATGCCAACAATGGTCGAATCGTATTCGACATCGTCCAGTTTGCCATGCTCGATGCTCTCGCGCGGCTTGTCGAAGCCTTCCGGCGGCGCGGTGAATTTCCCACCATCGGATAAGGCGAGCATTGGCGAGGCCGCCAATGCCAGCAACGCGTACGCGATGAACTTTCTTATGGATCGGGTCATGGATCATCCTTCGAAGAGAGAGGAGAGGTGGCTGCGCCCGTCGTCGCGCTTTCACGATGAAGTGATTCAGTAATGCGTGTGAGCAAATGGACTAGTCTGTCCGCCTCATCAGTTTCGAGAGCTTCGAACATCCGCGAGCGAATCGAATCGCCCGCTTTCCAAAGCCGCTGAAACTTTTGTTTTCCTTTGGCCGTGAGTTTGACCATCCGGGCGCGAGCATCGGTCGGATGCGGCTCGCGCTCGACGAGGCCATTTTTTTCAAGCAGCACCAGCATCGCTCGCACGGTGCTCGGGTCGGAGGGCATGCGCTTGGCGAGTTCACGCTGGGTGAGCGCCTGACCGCCGCGGGCGAGGGTGGCGAGCAGTACGAACTGGTCGGCCGTGACTCCCTGGGCCGCAAACTTGGCTTCGGACCGCCGATGTAGCGCCAGGTAAGCGGCTCTGAGGGCGAGCGGCAATTTTTCTTTGGCGGTCATGGAGGCGTCCGGTTAATTCGTGCGTATACGCATGAAGTGGGGAGTGTAGTGCAACGCTGGGGCGATTGCAATAATTTGGCATTCCGCACGGCAGGTTGCATCGACTAAGGCTAGACTTGGAGAGGCACAGGAAGAAGCATTGGAGGCGATTGGCTATGGCTCGCTTTTCAATTCGTGAATTATTGCTTCTGACCGTTGTGGTGGCTTTGGCGCTCGGTTGGTGGCTGCATGCTCGGCGAAACGCCAGAGACACGGCGGAATTACGCGCCGAAGTCGACCTGCAAAAACAGCTTGTTGAATTGATCAGATTGGCTGACCAGCTTGAGCAAGAAAGAGTCGACGAGTGGAAATCTCGCAGTGTGGCTCAGGGAATGGTAACCTTGGAGATACCACCCTCGGAGGAGAAGCCTAAAGTCAATGTCATTCCGATCTCGCCTCCTTTCAAACCAATGGGCCATCGTCGCTAACTTATGTGGCTAGACGGGAGGAACAAGAGACAACTTTGTGGGAGTGTAGAACATGTTTCGCTTTTCAATACGCAGCTTGCTACTTCTGACTCTATTAGTCGCAATTGGGCTGACGACGTGGCTGCATTATGAGCGATCGAAGCCGCCATCGCTAAAGAAGCAAGTCAGCGAAGCGGAAAAGGTGAATGCCGCCCTACGGAAGGAAATAGAAGAGCTTAACGCCAAGATCGCCAAAGAGCAGATACGTCGCCGCGCAATTATTGGCCCGCTCCGATCCAGCAAAGGCGCCACCAGTGCAATATGAAATCCTAACAACTCCCCTTCACTTCACCTTACACGGCAAATCCTCCGCCGTAGAAGTCGGCTGCTATGGCGAAGTCGGCCTCAAGTTGATGAATGAAATGTGGCGGATCGTGAAAGAAGCGAAGACGCCCAACAAAGGGCTCAATCACTGGGTCTATTTGCCCGATGGCCGCATGTTGGTTGGCGTCGAGCTAGAGCCGGGTGCGCCTGTGCCGAAGGAACTGGAGCCGCTCTCCTTTGAACTAACGCGTTATTTGAAGCACATTCACATCGGCCCCTATCAGGCGTTGCCAGAGAAGTGGAAGGCGCTCAAAGCGGAGATCACCGCTCGCGGGGAAGCGATTGGTGATCCTTCGCTGGAGATTTATGGTCATCACTGTGATGATCCGGCGAAAACGGAGACGACGATTTTGATTGGGCTGAAGAATACTTGAGCGAGAAAGTTCACTTGGCCCCAGCACCCGCCGCCTTAACCTGCCCCGGCGGACGACGATCAAAAAAACCGCCGTGCATCTCAAAAATCTTCAGCTCAAAAACTCCTTCAAACTCATCCCCCACTTTTGCCCCAGACTTCGTCAACGTCAGCTGGCCCGAGACAGTCGCCCCCCCCATCGGCATAAAGCCACCGCCATTGCCATCGCCCCCGTTGTAAGACCCACTCACCTCCATCGGCTTGCTTAAGTTCTCCGCGAGCACCTTCGAGTCGAGCGGCAGCGTTAACGTAATCGCTCTGCCATTTCCATCTCGAACTCCCGAGATCACCAAATGAATCGCAGTAGGCGACTCCGGCGGCGGCGCCCCAAAGCCAAAGAAACCGCCACGAGGGGGAGGGTATACACTCGCGCCGACCTTATTTAGCGTTACCGGCTTCCCAGCTTGTTCGATCTCCAGCTTCACCAAACCCGCCTCGGCTAATTTCTGCGGCGCACGCTCGGCAAATTTTGTCGTAAAAGTACCTTTTGCCGCCCCAATTTCAGCGTGATACATCGGCTTTCGTGGCTCAGCCGCGAGCTTGACGGGCCAGTTGTCGAGTTCCTTTTCAATTACCTTGCGGCGACCCTGAATAAATTGCCGCAAGGTTTTCATCCCCGCCGGCGCACCCGACTGCCGTCGATGCAAGTGATCCTTCAAAAGTTTTTCGAGTCGCTCCGTCGTGGCGAGAAGTTCTTCTTCCTTCCACACCTTGTCGAGCTGCCAGCGCATCGTTTCGCGATAACGTTCGGCAATCTGCTTGTCCTGGAAAAGTCGATTGGCCAACATGCTCTGACCATAGACCGACGCCGATTGCGATTGTCCAAAGGGCACAAAAAACGGCGGCTGCATAAATGCCATGTCGGCGCCCCACGGCATGAAATAGAGTTTGCCGTTCGCCTCATTGTCATACACCCAGTAGTTGTTCTGGTTATTCGTATAACCATCCCAAAAACTGATCAGACTCTCCATCGTCCAAAACCGCAAAAAGTTATCGATGTCAACCGTTCGGCTCACTTCGTCGACCGAAATCGCCTCCTTCCCTGCCAGCAATTTTGCTAACTGAGTCACCTTCGAGAGATCATGATTCTTCTTATTCGTCTTGATCTCCAAGCGATCGATCGCCTTCGGATAAAAGTCCGCCAACGTCCCTTCATATAGATTTCCATCATCGTTCCCGAAACGTCGCTTCAAAAAGGGCTTCGCGATCGATTCAACGTTCGTATAAACACCCAGATATTCTCCATTGACCGTCACCCGTGCAAAGTTGCAACGCGGAGCCTGAACCCCTGCTGCATTAAAAAGCTGATACGACAAGAACTGACTGACAAGCGATGTATCCTGCTTGTTATTACTCAGCGTCAGACCATCGAGTCCCTTGATCGGCGACTGGGTCACATACTCGCCAAAATTCACTTTGATCGACGGGTAGTGATTGTCGAGCGACCCAATAAATCCCCGCTTCCGAATCCCGACCGACTTGATCGTCACCCCATCGATCGTGATGTCGCCCTTGAAGTAAGTAAAGGGATTTTCAATCACGCCTTGAAACACCTTGCCGGGATCACGAGTCTGCTGGCAAAGCGCAGCCCAATCTGCCTTGGGAATTTCAATCGAAATCTCAATCACGCGCGCAGGGTCGAGCACGCGGTCTAAAGTCAGCTCTTGAGCGGTCGCCGCATTCAGCGGCGCCAGGAGTGCGAAGCACGCTAGCGCCGCGCCCATAGCAAGTTTCCGCCCGACGACCGCGCAGCAGTTCATTTCATTCATTCGAGATAACCGGGGATTTCAACCGAGAAAGGGGCGATGAAAGGGGCGATCCCGCCGTAAACGGGCCTTCATCATACCCTGATAGCGCTGTCTGGGTTTTAGATTCGCTCGCTATTCTTTTGCAGATTCTTCGCGAAGTAACTCTGCGCAAATCAAAGGGGGCAGGCAAATCAAACGGGTCAGGACTGAACGCCACTAACTTAAGCGTTTAACTTAGGTGTTGTCCAAAGCTTTGCAGAGTTCGGCTCTGGGTCGAGTCATGAGGGGATAGGACTTGGGCCGCCGTTTGCGGACGCGAGGCCCATAGCGGCCTGGGCGAAGCGGGAGGATAAGGAGATTTGGCAATCGCGAGTCGGATCGCGCCGACATCAGCCAGCGCAGCGTGTCGATGAAGCTGATGCGTTCGACTTCAACGCCTTGCCGCCGCGCGGTTTCTCGGCGGGGTGGCACTGTCAACAAGGTGGCATTTGTATGTGTGCCACTGGCTATGCCAGTGCGGAAGTGGAGGAAGACTAAGCGACTCGATTCGATTGCAATCAGTCTTTTAACAAGACATCGAAGCGACCGTTCGTCTCACCAAAATCGTTCCTTAGGTCAGCGCGGAGGAGAAGGGAGCATTCTACACGTCCAGCCCAGTCCGACCGCGCAGGCGCACCGATGACTCAAGCCCATGCGATTTCGACGTGTGCCACTGGCTATGCCAGTGTGAATTCAGTGTATTGAAGCAGTTCGAAGCTGAAAAGTCATCCAGCCTCCTAGCTCGTCTCCCACTTCCGCGTTTCCGCATTTCCGCAATCCTCCCCCCGCATCTCGTCTCAAAATCTGCGTTACTAACCATCCGCTTCTTTGCGTGGCGCGAAGATTTCAAATCTCCCCTTCGAATCCGGGTTCATCAGGTCTATCAGTGGTTCAAAGGCTGCTTCGCCATCTTCCTCTGTGCCTTTGCGTCTCTGTGAGAAAGCTTCCTTGGCGCCGGCTACGCCGGGCCAAGTCCATCCGCGTTCATCTGTGGCAAGAAATCTTTTCAAAAATAGCGCACAAATAGCGCCACTCTTCCCCAATAATAGAAAGGCCCACCCTACCCAAACCGCCCCCACAAAAACTCCACCCCGGAGCCCACCCAATGTCGTCCAAACAACCATTCCTTCCGACTCCCAATCCTACTTTCCCAGGTGGTTTCCCTCCGAGTGAAACCAAGGGAAACCACCACCGAGAGAGGGAAAGCAGGGAAACCACCCTCCAACCAGCTGCCACCCGCCACCAACTGCCACCAGGAAAAGCAACACCGAGAGCTCGCCACCATCGCCACCATCGCCACCAACTTGGGTCCACGCAAGAGAGCCAATCCGCTCACTTCCCCACCGGCCGCGACTTCTCCAATTTCTCGCGCCATCCGACGACTTTCTGCAGCGCTTCCATCGGCGATAGTCGGTCCGCATCCACCGCGCGAATCTCATCCAGCACCGGGTGCTCCGCAAACCCAAACATCGTCAGCTGCACCTTGCTCCCCCGCGCTCGCGGCGGCGGATCGACAACGTGCGGCTTCCCATCCCGCCCCGCCTGCTTCGCTTCGAGCCCCGCCAAAATCTCCTTCGCGCGCTCATTCACTTCCTGCGGCACGCCCGCCAGCCGCGCGACATGAATCCCATAACTCTTATCCGCCGCGCCGGGCACGATGCGGTGCAAAAACACCACCGAGTCGTTCCATTCCTTCACCGCGACATTGAGATTCCGCGCGGACGATGCCGTCGCGGCGAGCTGCGTGAGCTCATGATAGTGCGTGGCAAACAGCGTCCGCGCGCCGACCACATCATGCAAATGTTCCGCAATCGCCCACGCCAGCGAGATGCCGTCATAAGTACTCGTCCCGCGCCCGATCTCGTCGAGAATCACCAGACTCTGCCGCGTCGCGAGGTTCAAAATCCGCGCGGTCTCGGTCATCTCGACCATAAACGTCGATTGCCCGCGCGAAAGCTCATCACTCGCCCCGACCCGCGCGAACACCCGATCCGCCACGCCAATCGTTGCCTTCTTCGCCGGCACAAACGACCCGAGCTGCGCAAGAATCACCAGCAGCGCCGCCTGCCGGATATAAGTGCTTTTCCCCGCCATATTCGGGCCCGTCAAAATCAACAGCCGCCCCTGCTCCTCGCTCGCGACAATGTCGTTGGGCACAAACTCGCCGCTCTTGAGCATGATCTCCAGCACCGGGTGCCGACCTTCCTCGACATCCAGCACCGGCGCCTCCACAATCTTCGGCCGGCAATACCGCCGCTCGGCCGCGAGCTCCGCGAGGCCGATCAGCACATCGAGATCCGCCAGCGCGTCGGCGGTTTCAAAAAGCTGCCGGCTATGCGCATGCACCGCGTTCCGCAACTCGCCAAAAATCTCCAGCTCAAGCAGCTTCCCGCGCTCCTCGGCCGTGAGCACTTTTTCCTCGTACTCCTTCAGCTCGGGCGTGATGTACCGCTCCGCGTTTTTGACCGTCTGCTTGCGAATGTAATGTGCAGGCGCTTTCTCGCGATGCGTGTTCGTCAGCTCGATGTAATACCCGAAGACCTTGTTGAAGCCGACCTTGAGATTCGCGATGCCCGACCGCTCCGACTCCGCCGCCTGATAGTTGACAATCCATTCCTTCCCGCCCGCGGCGAGTTCGCGCAGTTCATCGAGCGATGCGCGATAACCCGCGCGAACAAATCCGCCATCCTTGGCAACGAGCGGGCAATTGTCACCGAGCGCCGTTTCGAGTTCGCGGGTCAGCGGCTCGCACGGATGAATCGTCGCTTCGAGCGCATTGAGCAAATCGCTCTTCCGCGCCGAAAGCCGGGCCTTCATGCGTGGAAGTTGCATGAGCGTCAGCGAAATCGCCTTGAGGTCGCGCGGATTCGTGCGCCCGGTAGAAATGCGCGACAATAGCCGCTGCAAATCGAACACGCCTTTGAGCGCCTCGCGCAAATCCCGCCGCAGCGCGGCGTCTTTGGTCAGCTCATCCACCGCGTCGAGCCGAATTTCAATGGCCTGGGCATTCGCCAGCGGCGCGGCAAGCCATTCAGCCAGCCGCCGCGAGCCCATCGAGGTCTGCGTGCGATCGATGGTGCCCAGCAGCGACCGCTCGCGCTTCCCGTCCCGCATCGTCCGCGTTAATTCCAAACTCCGCCGCGTCGCCTCATCGATTTCGAGCGTCTGACCGGGGCGATACGGGATCAAATTGCGAAGGTGCTCCAGGCTCGTCCGCTGCGTTTCCTTCAGATAGTCGAGCGCCGCGCCCGCCGCGCGAAGAGCAATGCCGTCGTCATCGCCGAACCCGAATCCCTCAAGGTGCAGCGTTTGGAATTGCTCGGTGAGCGCCCGCTGGGAACTTTCCAGCGAAAACGCCCACGCCGGGCGCTTCGTCATCGTCATCCGCTCGGAAATCGGCGGCACGGTCGCGACGTCCTCTTCCGAGAAAAGGCACTCCGTCGGCCCAATCCGCGCGAGCTGATCCGCCAGTTGCCCCTTAGGAAACCGCGCCGCAAAAAACCGCCCGGTCGAAAGCTCGACCCACGCAACGCCGACTTCATCTTTGCTCGCGCCTGACTTGGCAGTCGCGACGGCCGCCAGAAAATTACTCTCGCGCGGGTCAAGCAACGCCTCGTCGGTCAACGTGCCGGGCGTAACGACGCGCGTCAGCTCCCGCTTCACGAGCCCCTTGGCGAGTTTCGGATCTTCGACTTGTTCACAAACCGCCGCGCGATGTCCGGCATCGATGATCTTGCGAAGATACGTCTCGAGCTGATGGTGCGGAAACCCCGCCATCGGCGTGGCGTTCTCGCCCTTGTCGCGACTCGTGAGCGTCAGGCCAAGAATCTGCGCCGCGGTTTTCGCGTCCTCATGGAAGAGCTCATAAAAATCGCCCATCCGAAAGAAGAGCAACGCATCGCCACACGCGGCCTTCGCGTCAAAATACTGCTGCATCATCGGGGTGACATTCATGGGTCGAAATCTAGCAAAAGTCGACCGGCTCGAAAGTGGCTGGCCACTCCATGCCCGCCCCCACATCCGCTAGGCTAAGACGCATGGAACCTTCGCCCCAGCCGCCGTACGACCCGCGCTTTCTCAAGGGAATGGAGTATTTCAACGTCTGCGATTTCTTCGAGGCGCATGAGGTCTGGGAAGAGCTCTGGACCGAATACTGCGGCCCCGCGCGGAAGTTTTATCAGGGCTTGATCCAAGTGGCCGTCTGCCTGCACCACTTCGGCAACGGCAACATTCGCGGCGCCAAGAAGCTCTACAACAGCTCGACCGCCTATCTCAAAGAGTATGGCGACGAGTACCACGGCATCCCACTCCGCCAGATTTTGATGCAGCTCGAGGTCTGTTGCCGCCCCATTTTGGAGTCCACCGAGGAATTTCCGAAAATCGAAATCGTGCCCGATGACATCCCCGAAATCCACCTGATCGCGACGTAAGTGGCTGAGGCCAGAACCTTTATGAACCTTCGTGCGTATCGATTGTCTTGATCATTCGGATAACCACAGCCGTCCTGCCCCTCGCCTTTTTTCGTTTGGCCCCAAAAATGCAGATAGAAGCGCGTGCGACGGAGCACAGCGACCTGGAAATGCCAACATGGCAGCCCCAATAACATGAGCCCGCCCGCGAATTAACTCCTTGTGATTTAGCCTCTTACGACCACGTTTCGCCCAACCCCTGACGAGAAGCATCGAGACCCAACCGTGTCGATATCTCAGCTACCAGCGAATTTCACCGGGGTCACGCGGCTCTTCCCGCTGCCCAATTTGGTGATGTTTCCCCACGTCATGCAGCCACTTCACATCTTTGAGCCCCGGTACGTCGAGATGGTCGAAGAGGCGATCCGCACCGATCAGCTGCTGGCAATGTCGGTTTTGCAGCCTGGATGGGAGCCGGAATACCCGGGCCGCCCGCCGGTGTATCCCGTGGTTTGCCTCGGGAAAATCGCTACGCATGCGAAGACGGACGACGGCAATTACAACGTTTTGCTACTCGGACTCAAACGAGCAAAAATCCGCCGCGAACTGCCGCCGCTGCGCTCCTTCCGCCAAGCCGAACTAGAGTTACTCGAAGATCACTACTCGTCATCGAGCGCCCAACGCCGCGAAAACCTTCACCGCGAATTACTCGATACCTTCCGAGCCTTCATCCGCCGCGAATCGGCCGTTCAAGAGCAGTTCGACCAGTTACTGACCAGCAACCAGATCTCCCTCGGAATGCTGGCCGATATGGTCGCCTTCACGCTCGACCTGCCGATGAATGCCAAATTCCATCTCCTAGAAGAGACGAATGTCGATGACCGCGCGGGGTACCTTCTGGACCGACTAATGGAACTCAAAAGCCCGGTCAACGCCTTTCGCGAGCGCGCTTTTCCTCCCGAATTTAGCCTGAATTAATCCCATATCGGCCTTATGCTGCGACTCCGTGGGGCCTCACGGCAAATTGGCGTCAGAGGTACGATGGGGCGACCTAAGCCCGCCCTCCAAATCGTGCCTGCCCTGCCGTGACGCTTACCCATCACCTGCTCCTCTTTTGCACGAAGCTCACGCTAGGCATTGCCGCCGCGATGGCGCTGACCTCTGCGCGAAAAGTCACGAGTGGCTTCTTTCGAGTGCATCTTTGGGTCATTCTCGGGCTGCAAGTCTTAGCAGCGCTTTCGGCCTACAGCATTGTCGCCAGCGACCGATCAGCGATGCCGCTCGTGTGGCTTTGCAGCGCGACCGCAGTGGTTGCTTACGTCGGAAGTGTGATTTGGCTGTACGAGCGAGCGACGGCTGGTCGGATGTTTCTCGTGCTCACGGTTGCGCTAACGGCAACGTGCGGCATCATGGTCCAACTCAACAGCAAAGATGTTTCACCGCTCGGCAAAGTTTTGCTCTCAGTCGATTTCGTCTCCAGCGGCCTGCTGCTGGGCACCGTGACCACTGCCATGCTTCTGGGGCACTGGTATCTCAATACACCGACCATGGAACTTGAGCCGCTGCGGCGACTATTAGGCTTCCTTGTTGCTGCAATCATGCTACGTGCAGCCATTGGTCTGATCGGCGCCTCGATTTTGATCAGCCAAAGATCACTGTCCTATTCCGACATCACCTTTGTCTCGCTGCGCTGGCTCTCGGGGATCTTTGCGCCCGCCCTGATGGCCAAAATGACCTGGGAAACGCTCAAAATCCCCAATACGCAAAGCGCCACGGGCATTCTCTATGCGGGCGTCATCCTCGTTTTTGTCGGTGAACTCGTCGCCCAGTTACTTGGGTCTCAATGGCGGCTTCCAGTCTAGTGTAGGTAAGTCAGGACCGGATTGAAGGAAGGCCGCTCATAAACGAAAATACATCCATCTATTTTTTCCGTTCACCGTCGTTTTCCTCAGGGTTACTCGATGTCCAATAAGCTGTCCGCCGATTCGTCGGCGCCGCCGAGCGTGCGTTCCAAACTCGCCATTCCAGTTTTGATTTTGATTCTCGCGTTTTTTGGCTACGGCTTATTTGAGCGGTCGCGATTGATCGCTGCGCAGCAGCGCGAAAAGGATGCAACCAAGCTCATCATGGATACGATCAAGGGGAACACGATGTCCTCCGAAGTGAAGGACTGGCGCGTCATGTTTGTTCCCGATCAACCCGATACGGCAGTTCGCGTTGGCACGATCTATTTCCCTCACGAAGGCGAGGGGCCGGATTACACCAAGAAAGTCGTCGATTTACTCAAGACTTGTGAGAAATGCGAGCTGGTTTTCATCACCGAAGGGCCGTTCGTGCGCAAGTCAGGCGGCGGCATGTTTGGCGGCGCACCCTCGAAAGAAGAGAAAGCACCTGAGGCGAAGAAAGAGCTGGAACTGCTCGATCTGGAAGTGATCCGCAAGGAGTTTCCAAAACTCGAAATTCAAAACGCCGATATCGTCACCAAAGCCAGCAACAGGAAGTCGCAAGCACCTGAAGGCGAGAAGGAGGCATCCAAGGAAGGGGAAAAGGCAACTTCAGACGCGCCTAAAGAAGCAAGCAGAGCTGACGAGAAGCCTGCCGAAGGGAGCAACGCCGAACCGGCAAAGGAAGAATCGCCGAAAGAGAGTGGTGCTGAGGCAAAGTCCCAACCAGAATCGCCAACAGAAACTAAGCCAGCCGAAAAGAAGAACCCCTGATCCGAGTAGCCTTAAACTTGTTCCGCTCCGGAGTAGCTTTTTCTGGACAGTGATTTTGGAATGAATGTCTCTTTCGTCTGCCCCAAATGTGATCGAGCCTGCCGAGTTGAGTTTGATGACTCAACCTCTACGGTCGACTGCGCCCATTGTGGACGTTCAACGCCAACTCCCAAAAGCGCCATTCAGGGAGGGCGACTTCAAGGGTGCTTGCTCTGCCCCAGCCAAGAGCTCTTTGTCCGCAAAGATTTTTCCCAGCGATTGGGCATCACGATCATCGCCATCGGCTTTTTCGCCAGCGGTGTAACGTGGTACTTGCACTACATCATCGCCACATACGGCATTCTCTTTGCCACCGCCATGATCGATGTGGCCCTCTATTTCTTCGTGGGCAACGTGCTCGAATGCTATCGCTGTCACGCTCACTATCGAGACCTGGAGGGTCTCGAAGATCACGGGGCCTTCAGCTTGGAAACGCATGAGAAGCATCGGCAGCAACTCATTCGACTCAAGTCCATGCCGGCCGCTCCTTCGATATCAGCGCCTTCGAAACCCACTTCCTAACTCTCCGAAGCGCCCCACTGCATGGACCCAGATCGCGAACGAATTCAAGCCGATCTGACCGGCCTCGTCGAAGGCGAAGTCCGCTGCGACGAGGTCTTTCTACAGCTCTACGCTTCTGACGCCAGCATATTCGAGATTCGCCCTCTCGCCGTCGTCCGTCCCAAGACGGTTGAAGATGTATCGCGCGTCGTCAAGTATGCCGCCGAAGAACGCATCGCGGTTCATCCGCGCGGCGCCGGCTCCGGCGTCGCCGGCGAGTCACTCGGCCCCGGCATCGTCATCGACTTTTCGACCTACATGCGCCGCATCCTGCATGTCGATGATGAAACCGTTCGTGTCCAACCCGGCGTCGTTCTCGCCCAGCTCAATCGCTTTCTCCTGACCCGCAATCGCCTCTTCGGCCCCGATCCGGCAACCCGCAGCATCACCACACTCGGCAGTGTGCTCGCGCTCGATGGCGCGGGCAGCCATTGGCTGAAATATGGCTCCGCCCGCCACAAAGTCGTTAGCCTGCAAGTCGTCTTAGCGTCCGGCGATATTGTCGAAGCTTCGAAGCACCCCATCCCTGCCGATGACGCCACCGATCTTTCGCCGCTCGGTGAAATCGTCCGCCGCATCGCCAGCCTCGCGCGGCGCGAAGCAACTTTGATCGAAGAGCGCCGACCGAAAACGCTCGTCAATCGCTCCGGTTACCATCTGCACGACATCATTCATGACAACGAGCTCGATCTCGCCCGCGTGATTGTCGGCTCCGAAGGCACGCTCGGCCTAATCACCGAAGCCACGATCAAGACCGATCCATTGCCGCGATTCCGTGGCTTGGCGCTCCTCTTCTTTGATCGGCTCGAATCAGCCGCCAGAGGCGCCGCCGAAATCCGCGACATGGGAATCGCCGCTTGCGATCTCATGGATCGCCGACTTCTGGCCCTCGCCCGCGAGCTCGATGGCCGTTACGACCGCATCCTGCCGCGCGATGCTGAAGCGATCCTCATTGTCGAATCACAAGCCGATACAGAGTCCGAACTGCGGCAGTCACTCGAAGCGGTCGTTCGAAAGCTCCAGTTTGATTTGCGATTAGCTTTCGATTCACGCACGACAACCGATCGATCCGACCGCGATCTGTTTTGGAAAATGGCCCGCCGCGTTGTGCCGTCGCTCTACAAAGTCTCCGGCCCCGAGCGGCCAATTCCCTTTGTCGAGGATATCGCCGTCCCGCCCGAAGAGCTGGCCTCTTATTTGCCGCAGTTACAGAGCATTCTTAGGGCCCATGACGTCACGGCTTCCTTCTTTGCGCACGCCGGTCACGGGCAGATTCATCTGCGTCCTTTTCTCAATCTGGCCAATGATCTCGATGTCCGCAAAATGCAAGGCTTGGCGACCGACATTTATCAATCGGTCATCGCCCGCGGCGGCACGATTTCTGGCGAGCATGGCGATGGGCTCAGCCGCACCTGGTTTGTCAAAGAGCAATATGGCCCACTCTACGATGTCTTTCGCGAAGTCAAACGCATCTTCGATCCCGCCAACCTGCTCAACCCGGGCAAAGTCGTCGCCGATGCTCCCCAGCCGCTCATCAAAAACCTCCGCCCGCCGCTACTCGCAATTGAAACCGGCTTGGCGGATAAGACGAGCGTGGGGAAGGACGATGCAACTGTCGAACCGCCCCTCATCAATCTACAGCTGAGTTGGAAGCCCGGTGAATTCGCCTACGCCGCAAACCAGTGCAACGGCTGCGGGCGCTGTCGAACGCAAGGCCAAGACGCACGCATGTGCCCCATCTTTCGCCTCGCGCCTGCGGAAGAAGCATCGCCGCGAGCCAAGGCCAATCTCATTCGCGCAGTCCTCTCCGGGCGCTTGCCCGCCAAGGAATTGACCACGGATATCGCCAAAGAAGTCGCCGATCTCTGTGTCCACTGTCACCAATGCCGCGACGAGTGCCCCGCTGGCGTCGATATCCCTAAGCTGATGGTGGAAGCCAAAGCCCAGTATGTCGCCAATAGCGGCCTGAGTTCCGACGAATGGTACATGGCCTATCTCGAAGGCGTCCTTCGCTGGGGAAGCCGCTTCGCCACGCTCTCGAATTTTGCCATCGGCAACCGACAAATGCGCTGGCTGTTGTCGCGAGTCACCGGCATCGCCGAGGGTCGCAAGCTACCGCGATTCGCACCAACGAGCTTTATGAATAAAGCCGCTGGCAAACGCTGGACACGCCCCGCCCGGCAGGCCGAACGTCGCGTGCTTTATTTTGTCGACCTCTACGCAAACTATTTCGATACCGAGCTCGCCGAAGCGGTCGTTGCGGTGCTCAAGCGGCATGGTTACGCCGTCTATGTCCATCCGCGCCAAGTTTCCTCGGGCATGCCGGCCGTCAGCCTCGGCGCCGTCGATCAAGCGGCAAAACTCGCCCGACGCAATGTTCACATCTTGGCGGAAGCGATTCGGCAAGGCTATGAGATCGTGACCAGCGAACCCTCCGCCGCGATGTGCCTGCGACATGAATATGTCAATCTGCTCGGCGACGACGAGTCTCGCCTTGTTGCCGACCACTCACTCGATATCACCAGCTTCCTCTGGAAACTCCATCAAGCGGGCAAATTCGAGCTCGACTTCAAGCCGATCAATCTGACCGTTGGCTACCACCAGCCCTGTCACCTGCGAACCTATGGCGCCTCGGGTGACAACTTATTGCGACAAATCCCCGGCCTCACCGTGCAAACGATCGAGAAAGGCTGCTCCGGCATGGCGGGCACGTTTGGCCTCCTGAGCAGCAACTACCGCGCCAGCCTCCGCGCCGGGCTAGGACTCATCAACGCTCTCCGCGACCCGGCGATCGCAGTGGGGGCGACCGAGTGCAGCGCCTGTAAGTTGCAGATGGAGCAGGGGACGAACAAGCCGACTGTGCATCCGATCAAGCTCTTGGCGCTTTCCTATGGGCTGATGCCGGGCATTGAGCAGAGCTTGAAGCGTCGGAGTGAGGAATTGGTGGTGACTTGAGAGTGGTAGGGATGCTTGGAAAAAGTTGTGGCCGCTAAATCACTTTGAAACGTTGAAACGGCCCTCGCAAATGGGGCAAAATGTCCTCGTAAGTTTGAAACCGATTGAGAAATGGAATCGCGGTATTTTGCAGTAAATCGGCGACGGTATTCTCAAATCGATTTCTCATGTTGGATTCATATTTGCAGTTGAACTGCTGCTGATCCATGCCGATGCCCGCTGTTTCGCTTAGCTTTCCCCACACGTCAAATGTATTGCCAAGTTCATCCGGGAATCGCTCGGAAAAGTCCTCATGAAACTTAGGCGAAGTCGGGAATACATGTATATCGTACCAGGCGCAACGCGTATCCGGATCAGGCAATATCACATGAAATACGTTACTACTGACCATTCGAGTGAAGGTGCAGTGCCGAGATGCCGCACATGTAAATCCGAGTTGCAGCAAGACCGAACCAAAAAGCTCGCGGGCCAGATTGTCAAACTGCTTGTGAGAAAGTGGTTTCATGGTGC
>JBKJSI010000219.1:0-2926 GCA_046595915.1 Pirellulaceae bacterium | reverse complement strand
GCTACTTTGGAATCGCTGTCCTCGTGCCAAAGGAGCTTTGTGGCGAACTCGAATACGCTGCAGCGTTTCATGCTTAACCATTCGAGCCGATTTAGCTCGCATACGGCCTGCGTTGCGCATCGTCGTGCCTTGTAACTCTATTGCAAATGGTGGTGAGTGCTTCGCTTTCTTGATCTTGCCAACGCCGTCTCTTTACTTGCAGCGCTGGCGGCAGCCGCGTGCTGTTGGCTCTCGATCAGCCACCTGCCCGCGTATGGCGTCATCGCTCTGATGGTTGCCGGCATTGCCGACCTGATCGATGGCCAGGTGGCTCGTCGACTGCGACGGACTGATGATCAGCAACGGTTCGGTAAGAGCATGGATTCACTCGTCGATGCTTGTTCGTTCGGTCTAGCGCCGGTCGCTCTTCTCTATGCGATTGGGCTCGACCAACCGCTTGATCTGCTGCTGCTGGGATTCTTTTTCTGCTGCGCGATCTGGCGACTGGCTTACTTCGACACCGTTGGCATGGAATCGACGGGGTCAAACCGGTACTTCATTGGGCTGCCGACGACCTATGTAGCTCTCGTCCTGCCTCTGGTCTTTCTGACAGCCTTCGCCGGAACCTTTTGGCTGAGGAACAGCCTCCGGATCGCAACGCTCCTTCTCGCACTCGCGATGGTCAGCCCTCTGCGTTGCCGTAAACCGGGACTGATCGCATACGCGTTCTTCGCGATCTTAGCTACTTGCGTTGGATGCTTGCTAGTCCGGAACGCGCCACAGCTTCACCAAGAGCTGTGGAGGTGATAAACTCCAAACCTGGTGGCCAGTCTTTATGAATCGCGAGCCGCCGATGCCATCGCAAGAACCAAATTCCGCGCCTCAGCAAAGCAATCCGCATATAGCGAACGAAGGGGCGATTTACCTTCACCTCAAACCACAAAACCTGCTCGGGTTCCTCTACTTCTTCTTGGCGCTTGGGCTGACTACGATTGCGATTTATCTATCGCTTTCGCCCCATATTGCGCTCTGGCTTGCGGGCCAGACACTACTGTCGTTTGCTCTCTTGCAGTGGTTTTGCGTATTACACGAAGCCGGGCACAAAACGTTGTTTCGCAGCAGCTGGCTCAACAAGCTGTCCGGCTACGTGGCAGGCTTCTTCGCGCTGATTCCCTTCGATTGCTGGAAGCTTGTTCATGCACGGCATCATCGCTGGACAGGTTGGCAAGATATGGATGCCACTACGGCCACGCTGGTCCCGCGTAAGCTTTATTGGCTCGAAAGGGTCGTCATTAATACTTGCTGGGTGCTTTCACTGCCTCTGTTCTCGACCATCTATCGGCTAAGCAACTACTGGCTATTGCCCCGTCTCTTGCGATACTTCCCTCTCGCCAGACAGCGTTGGCGGCTAGCCCTGAACATTGCAGGCTATTTGACCGCTTATGGCTTGCTCATTTGGTTGCTCGGGCCACTGACAATGGTGAAGTTGACTGGCCTGTCACTCTTCTTAACGCTCGTGATGCAGGACCCGCTGATACTCAGCCAACATACACATATCCCCATGCAGCTAAGCGGCGGAAAACCCGTTGTGCCATTTCCTCCGAAGGAGCAAGAGATATTCACCCGGTCGCTGTGGTTTCCGCTGTGGTTTTCGCGCTGGATTCTCATCAACCTGGATGCCCACGAATTGCATCACGTGCATACGAGCGTTCCCGGGTACTATCTGCATACTCTCGGTCGCGATTCACACAACGGCGTTCCTTGGTGGAAGTGGTTGTGGGCGGCGAAGCGGGTGCGCGCCGACGTGCTGCTTTTTCAGAACCGTAACCAGACGGGCTTCGACATTTGACACTTCCCTCCACGATCCAGCCCGATTCTGTTACCTGCACGGTTTTTCTGATCGCCGCATTCAGCTTAGCTGGGCTCGCGCAGACGGCGTGGTTACGAAGCTTGGCCTCTCGTCGGTTTGCGGTCCCGCTCGATGGAGGCAAGACACTGCGCGGGAAGGAGATCTTCGGCGCAAACAAGACGTGGAAGGGCTTTGTAGTCATGATACCCGCCGTCGGAGCGGCATTTTGGATTCTGGCGAGTGGCTTGGCATGGTTGTGGCCGAGCGCGCTCGCGTACCTTTGGCCACTAGCGCCCAGTGGCTTTTTCCTGCTTGGTTGCTGGACCGGTATTGGATTTATGCTAGGCGAACTTCCCAACTCGCTCATGAAACGACAGTTGGATATTGCTCCGGGTATGCAACCGGCAAGCATGGCTGGACGAGTAATCTGTTTCGTTATCGACCAGTCGGATTCCGTTCTTGGAGCGCTGCTGGCCCTAGCGCTGGTTGTTCAAGTGCCATGGCTGACTTGGGTTGCCATCCTGCTGGCGGGACCACTGGTACACTGGCTCTTCAACGTGCTACTAGTCGTGCTAAAAATGAAGACAAGGGCCGCCTAAGCAAGCCAATACGAGGGTTCTACTCAAGATGGCAAGTGCAGGCCTTCGAGAAACTAGCCCAACGCGCTGTGTCTATTCACTGACAGAGCCGCTTCCGGTCGCCCACTGTGGCGGCAAGGCGTGGCATCTTCGTCGAATGTTAGAGTTGAAGTTGCCAGTGCCTGTCGGCCTCGTCATTACCCGTGGCGCGTTTGACGCATTTCTGAAGAACAATAAGCTGCGTCGCCCGATTGAGCAATTGCTGAGCACGATCAAGCACACCCAACCCGCTTCCATTTCCGGTGTCGCAGCAGAGATTCGGAACCTAGTTGGTACTGCCACACTGCCGCTTGAAGTCTTGGGTTGCCTTGCGAAATCGCTTTCTGAACTTGCGCCCGGAATGCTCGCAGTTCGCAGTTCAGCAATCGGCGAAGATTCTGCCTATAACTCCTATGCCGGGCAGCTTGATTCCGTGTTAAATGTGACCGGCGAACTTGAGCCAGTTGCCGCTGCGCTCAAA
>JBKJSI010000899.1:0-6652 GCA_046595915.1 Pirellulaceae bacterium | reverse complement strand
CATCCCTCTTTACCAGCACAATTCCCGCTAGCACCGAGTTGCGATCGCCTGTCGCGCAGTTTCCAATATCTCTTCGGTTCGCTTCGAAGGCACGGAGGGAGGTTGAGGGATGTTGTTGCGTGAATTGGTGGAGCGATTCGAGAGACAGGCGCCGGTGAGTGTGATGCTGCGGGCGGCGATGGAGAATGTCTTTTCCGCCGATCGCTTGAACGCCCTGTTCGAGAGAACCGCCGAACTGCAAGCGAATCGCAAGCTCCTGTTTTCGTCGATGGTGGATCTGATGGGGCTTGTCGCGCTCCAGATTCATCCCTCGGTGCATGCTGCTTATCAGACGCGGCAGCAAGAATTGGGCGTCACGTTCAAGGCGATTTGCGACAAGCTGCAGCGGATGGAGACGAAGGTCTCTCGGGAACTAGTCCGAGATGTCGGAAAACTTCTGATCGAAATCCTCGATTCCACCGGCGGCGCTTGGCCCGAATTGCTCCCCGGCTATCGAGTTAAAATCGTCGATGGCAATCACTTACATCGAACTCAGCGGCGTTTGAAGGAATTGAGCGCCCGCAATGTGGCTCCGCTGCCGGGACAATGCCTCGTCGTGTTGGATCCCCAGCGGAAGTTGGCGGTGGACGTATTGCCTTGCGAGGATGGCCATGCGCAGGAGCGTTCGCTGTTGCCGGAACTGCTGAAATCCGTCGAGTCCAAGGAGGTCTGGGTCGCGGATCGCAATTTCTGCACGTTCGATTTTCTTACCGGAATTGTGGAACGCAAAGCGTATTTCGTGATTCGCCAACATGGAAGCCTGGCTTGCGAATTGACGGGGCGGTCCAAGAAGATCGGCGTGTCCGAGACAGGCGTTGTCTATGAACAACCCGCCCGACTCGCCGACGGCCGGATGGTGAGGCGAATCACCGTAAAGCTCCATCAAGCGACGCGGGATGGGGATCAGGAAATGCATGTCCTGACCAACCTGCCCCATCGAGTGGACGCTTTGCGCGTCGCCGAGCTTTATCGCAACCGCTGGGGCATCGAAACGGCGTTTCAAGAAGTCGCGGAGAACTTGGCGGGCGAAATCGAAACGCTGGGCTATCCTCGCGCCGCCCTCTTCTCGTTCTGCTCGGCGTTGACGGCGTTCAATCTCTTGAGTGTGATCCGGGCATCCTTCCGCGCGGCGCATCCTACAGCGCTGATGTCGGACGCTTCCGAAAGCCAAGTAGCGATTGACGAGAAGAAGCCTGAAAAGAAGGAGATTTCGCTCTACTACCTGTGCGATGAAGTGGCCCATACCTCTCGCGGAATCGAAATCGCCCTGGACGATCGTTATTGGGCCAAGACCTACGCGAACTTGAAACCCAAGAAACTCGCGAAAGAACTCGTGCGAATTGCCGCCGCGGCGGACATCAAGCGTTACCTGAAACATCCGCGCGGCCCAAAGAAACCCAAGAAGCCGCAGCGAAAAAAGGAGCGAGCCCACGCCTCCACTGCCAAAATCCTGACCCTCGAAAGAGGGTATCAAGTGTCAACATTATGCTAGTAAAGAGGGCTGGCATTAGACCCTATTATTACGAGGGAGACTGGCGGCCCAGTTCCTGGGTAACGAAGCAGGTCCGCTACTGGATCGATGCCGATGCCTTTCAGTATTATTCCAATGTGCGGATTCCAGCGGAATTGCAAAACCTCGACGAAGCCGTGGGGCTGATCGCCCAGTTAAATGTCCTCGAGGGAGTCTCATGTGGTTCACCGAATCTAAACGAGAGACACGTTCGAGCGCTACTCGCGGTTCCCACACTCAATAAGCTCAGCGTCGGCAAGGCGAATCTTTCTCCGGAGTTTGTCCGGCAGGTGATCAATGATCGCCAATGGGAGGAGTTGGTGTTTTCGGAGATTGCGTTTGACGATGTTCTCTTGGCTGATATTCAGCGGCAGAAAGAACTGTCGCGACTTTGCTTTGATGCATTGACGGCTTCTGCGCCTGCGTTGGAAGGACTTGCAAACTGCTCGAAGCTGAAGTTTGTCGATGTCCATCAATGCCGCTGCGCGGGGACCATTGCGAAACTTGCGCGAAAGTTGCCGAACCTAAGGGACATCTACGTTGAAGACTCTAGCATTAGCGCTACTGAAATGCGGGAGTTTGCCGATGTGGGCGGGATTCGAGAGCTGCATTTCTGTGACTGTTTGATCGAATGCCCCGATAGCGAAATCTTGGTGAATAGCCCCAGTCTGGATTGGTTGACGTTTTACAAATCCCCGATTTCGCCGGCGATCGTCAAGGGTATTGCGAACCATCCGGCAATGAGGAATCTGATTTTAGATGGCGCGTTTACGGACGCCGATGCCGAGCGATTGGGCAACCTGCCCGCGGTCTACGAACTGGCCTTTGTCTCGTGCGACCTTACCGATGAGGGGCTACAACACTTCGCCAAGGCTAAAACGCTCAAGTTGCTAACTTTGCCAAAAGGCACTAAATGCACCGTGGAGGGCATTCGCCGACTGCAAGCGAAATTGCCCGTCAAAGTTTTTGTTGGCGATTTAGGAGATGGCTGCATGCTTGGCGAGGCGACGGTTTACGAGCCGGGTGGCGGTATTCGCAAAATGGGTGGGAAATGATCGCGCTGTGTGGGTTGGTGATTGGGTTCAGGCGTTGCCGGAACCAGGATTTTGAAACAGAGCGTATTTGAAGCACAGAGAATCGGAGTACACGAAGGAAATTCGGAGCCACTTATGGACACTGACTCACATGGATCATCTGGGAGGTGAGTAGGATCTTTCCGCGCCATTCGAAGAAATGAATGGTTAGAGAAGCGGACAAGTCCGGATATGAATCGGGCTTTCAGCCCTCCGGTTCATTGCTGATCCGGAAACCTGGGGTTGCGCGATTGCGCTTCGCCCCAGGCTACGATGAATCGAGCCTTCAGCCCTTTGGTTGTTTGGTGACTATGAACCAGGGCCTGCGCAGAGTACTGCTCCAACCCTGGCTACGATATCTCGGGCCCGTTGGCCCTAAAATTCGAGAACGAGTAGGAGTACGAGTACGAAATTGCATGCGGCTTGCGGAAATGCGGATGGTTCGTAGCGCGGAGGCCTTTTAGCCCTACGCGTTTGTTGTCGCGGGCCAGGAACCTGGGGTTGCGCGATTACGCTTCACCCTAGCCTGTGATGTTTCGGGCAATTGGTCCTTTGGTGGTTGTGGTGGATGTTGTGGTTTCTGGTTGGGTTGAGGTGGTTGATGTTTGCGAAGTTGGGCACATGCTTTTTTGCGGTGGTGGGTGGGGCGTGGCTATTGCTGAGGGGTTTGTGAGTGGTTTGTTTGCTTTCTCATTGCCATGGGTGGGGGCGGATTGTCGCGGTCTTTTTTGGGGGATCTGGCAGATGTAGGCGTGTTGGTGCTGCGGTCCTCGCTTACGCTTCGGGTTGGGATGGGTTGTTGTGATGGCGGGGCGTGTTGGCGCTGCGGGCCTCGCTTACGCTTCGGGTTGGGATCGGTTTGTTGTGATGGGGGTGAAGTTGGGGTGCTATGGACTGTAACTCCCGGTGCTGGGGGAGGCTTATTATGATGGTGGGGCGTGTTGGCGCTGCCGGACTCGCTTACGCTTCGGGTTGGGATGGGGCGGTGTGATGGCGCGGTGTGTTTGGCGGTTCGGTCCTCGCTTACGCTTCGGGTTGGGATGGAGAAGCGGGAAGTCGGGTGTAATGGGGATGTAGTTATGATGGACGATCCGATTGCTTATTTTTTGACTTGGCCTACTTATGGGACTTGGTTGCCGGGGGATGCGCGGGGGTGGGTTCTATTTCGAGAGGGTTGGAAGCTGCCTGATTCGGCGCTAGTGCTTGAAGCTGAGGCGAAGATGAGAGAGGACGCCTGTTGGCTTTCTGCTGACGCTCGACGTGTTGTCGAAGAGCAGATTGCCGAGACTTGTGAAGTACGCCGCTGGAAGCTGTTCGCGGTCAACTGCCGATCGAACCATGTGGATGTGGTTGTTGGCGCTCCGGACGTGGCGCCGAAGAAGATCCGTGTGGACCTCAAAGCTTGGAGTACGCGGCGGCTGAAAGAGCAGATCGACTCAACGCGGGAAAACTGGTGGGCTGAACGAGGTAGTATTCGCTGGGTATTCAAGGAGTCGCAGCTTGAATCGGTGCTGTGCTATGTGGTGGAAGCGCAGGATCGGATGCACTTGGAAGGGAAGAGGTAGCTGGGTGGGTTGGTGCTGCGGGCCTCGCTGACGCTTCGGGTTGGGATGGGGAGATATGATGGCGGGTGTGTTGGTGCTGCGGGCCTCGCTTACGCTTCGGGTTGGGATGGGGAGATGTGATGGCGGGGCGTGTTGGTGGTGCGGGCCTCGCTTACGCTTCGGGTTGGGATGGGATGGGGAGAGATGATGGCGGGTGTGTTGGTGCTGCGGCCTCGCTTACGCTTCGGGTTGGGATGGCGGGTTGGGATGGGGACTACTTTTTGCTCTTCACCGCTTTTACGGCGCGGGGGGCCCAGGGTTTGGTTAGTTGGGCGGGGGTGGCGCCGTAGGCCGCAGCAAAGGCGGTGGTGAAGTCCGTGCCTTTTCGGAGGGCTTGCATGAGCGTGTTGTAGCTTTTGGCGTTGCTCATGAGGAATCGCACGAAGCTATAGCTGGCGGCTTCGGAGGCTTCTGGCGTTGTCTTTTTCGTGATGAAATCTTCAGGAGATTTCATTTCGGTCATGGCGGCGGCGACCGCTTCCTCCCAGCTGGCGAGCCGGGGGTTATCGCTGACGATTTTTGCGGAGACCGCTTTGCCGAATCCGGTGGTGAACCAGGCAGGCGTGGTCGAAAGGCTGAAGGCATAGGCGGCGGCGATTTGTTCGGCGAGGAGTGCGTCGATCACGTCGGGCTCGGTGTCGGGCGTGAGGTACATCACGCCGTAGGCATCGACGCCATCGGCCCGGGCGTGGCCCTGCCAATGTTTTGGTAGTTCGCGTTGTTCGATCAGCTGGCCGAATTCGCTGTAGTCGTAGCGGCGGCTGAAGACGAAGAGGGTGACTTTGCCTTTCACTAAGGGGCCGGCGCCGGAGTGGAGAGTTGCGGTGAGCTTGGAGTTCATCGCTTGGGCGCGGGCGGCGAGTTCTTCGAGGGGGATTTTTCCGATGTTGCCGAGGACAACAAACTGCTCGGTTTCGACTTCTTCCGGCTGAGAGTCGGGGATCACCGTTTTCCAGGCTGTGAGGGAGCGGGCCTTGCGCTGTTTGGCAAGTTCTTCGTGCGTTGCTTTCTCGGATTGGGCGGCAAGCGTAATGTAGGGCAAATCGCGGTTGATCGATTTGCCGTCAAAGGTCGCGCCTTCGGTGACCCAGGTTTCGAATTTTTTGATGACCTCATCGCTGAGTGCTGGGCGGCCGAGCGGCATGCGATCGCCGGCCGTGCCTTTGATCTTTTTGATGAGTAGGCTGTCGGCGGCATTCTTGGCGATGAAGGGGCCGCCGGAGGCGCCGCCGCGCAAGAAGCGATCAAAGCTGACCATGCTGAGTTGGCCGCGCGGGTTTTGGGCGCCGTGGCAGGTCGAGCATTCCTTGGTTAGCACCGGCGCGATATCGAGGGCGAAGCTCACGGTCTCTTTACCGGTGGGCCTGTTGAGCGAACTGGTTGCGCCTGCCATGTCGCCGCCGGCGGAATCGGCGGAGACGAAGGTGGTGAGTCGGGCTTTGGCGTCGGGGCCATCAAACTTGGCGCCTTCGGTGATCCAGGTTTTGAGTTTCGTCAGATCGGCCTCTTCGACTTTGCCGCCGCCGCGGGGCATGTCGCCGGAGACGATGACTTCGATGATGCGGCTGCCGTCGGCTTTTCCCGGCATGACTACGACGCCTTCGGTGGGGCCCTTCATGAGTTGCTCGTAGTCGGTCATCTGAAACATGCCACGGGCGGCGGTGACGTGGCAGCGCCCGCATTTACTGACGAGGATGGGGGCGACATCTTTGGTGAAGCTGACGGTGCTGGTGGTTGGGGGCGGCGCTTCGCCTGGTTTTTTGAGTGCGGGGAGGGTTTCGCCTTCGAGTTCCAGGGTGCCGTAAACGCGAATCAGCCTGCCGTAGAGGGGCTCGAGGAGCTTGTGGAGGTCTTTTTCGGGTAGGGCGGCGAGTTTTTCGTAGCGGGGGACGATTTCGCGAATGCCGTCGGCGGCTTGTTTGAGATCACCCTTCTTGGCGAGAGCGTCGGCTTTTTTCACTAGATCGTTGAGGGCGTCGATTTCGGCTCGCTGTTCGCGGGTCACGGCCGCGAAGGCTGGCAACGCCAGGGAGGAGACTAGGAATAGGCTCAGCGCGATTGCGAGACCATTGAGTGCCGCGCGAAATGATGTCCGGTGCGCCCTACAGGAAGATGTTCCGTTTGCCATTCTCACCGCGCTCCCTGAAGACATGATTTTCGCGCTGCAATTTGATCGTAACTCTAGAACAGCACTGAGTTACCGTTGTACTCGGTTAGTGCTTTGATTGCACTAAAACTTCGGGTTGAGCCGAGCCGTGTTTAGAAAACAAATCGGGACAAATCCAACTTGAAAAGAGACTTGTTGCCGATTTGTTTTCGAAACACAGCCATCTATGAAGAAAGAATTGTCAAGCCGTTTTGGATGCAGAGAGGTTCTTTGGCCGGTGGTGGTGATTCCCATCGCCGTCGGCCTCGGTCGGTGCGTC
>JBKJSI010000607.1:0-9860 GCA_046595915.1 Pirellulaceae bacterium | reverse complement strand
ATCGGCGGACTGGAGCAATGTCGTCTATCCACCGAAGGCGCCGAGAACGACCTGGCTCTCCTGGTATTCACGCTCTTTCAACACTGTCGAAGGCAACAGCTCCTTCTATTCGTTGCCAACGCGCGAAGTAATCACGCGCTGGGCAACGGAATCGGCCGAAGGCTTTCAATTCTGCCTCAAAGTACCACGCGAGATTAGCCACGACGCTCGCCTTGTCGGCTGCGAAAACGCCACTGCCGCACTGCTCGACCGATTGCAATTGCTCAAAGACGCCAATCGCCTCGGCCCCAGCTTTCTCCAACTCGCGCCGACCTTCGACGCCCGCGAGTTTCGCGCACTGGTCAAATTTGTAGAAGGTTGGCCCAGCGAATTGCCGCTCGCGGTTGAAGTCCGCCACGCCGACTACTTCGATGACCACCGCCAAGAGCGCCTGCTAGATGACTTGCTGACTGCCCACCAAATCGATCGTTGCCTGTTCGACAGCCGCTGTCTCTTTTCCGCGCCGCCGACGACCGAAAGCGAACGCGTCTCGCATGGCCGAAAGCCAAAGAGCCCACATCGAGTGACGGTCACTGGCGCCCGTCCCATGCTAAGATTCGTCGGCCGCGATCAAGTCGAATTGGCCGATCCCTGGATTGCCGAGTGGGCCCAAACCGTCGCGCAGTGGCTCGATCAAAAACTCGCGCCCTACATCTTCACGCATGCCCCCAACGACGCTTTTGGACCTGCGTTTGCAAGGCGATTTCACGAGGCTTTGCGCCAGGTGCGCCTCGCAACGCCCGAGCTATTGATTCCCGGTTTCACGCCGCCGGTGAAGGATTCCCGGCAGCGGCGGTTGTTTTGAGCATACTCTTTGCCATGATTGTATGCGCTGAATTTGACTATATCGTTGATCGATATACAATACAGCCATGATCCAGTCATTTCGATGTCCCGACACGGAGCGGCTATTCCAACGCATTCGCGTTGGTCGTTTTGTCAACATCGAAGGCGCCGCGCGTCGCAAATTGGATCAGCTCAATGCGGCAACGACACTGGGTTTTTTAACGGCGCCGCCAGGCAACCGCTTGGAAGCCCTGAAAGGAAATCGAGCTGGCCAGCACAGCATTAGAATCAACGATCAATTCCGACTATGTTTTGTTTGGACCGATCAAGGACCAAAGAACGTCGAGATCGTCGACTACCACTATTAGAGACTGAACATGGCCAAGAAACTAAAGCCAATTCACCCAGGTGAACATCTTCGTGAAGATTTCATGAAGCCGCTGGGCCTTTCCAGCAATGCCTTGGCTCGCGCGCTGGAAGTCACCCCAGCGCGAATCAACGAAATCCTGCGCGAACGTCGCGGGATCAGTGCGGACACTGCTCTTAGACTCGCCCGCTTCTTCGGAACCGACGCGCAGAGCTGGCTCAATCTCCAGACGCATTATGACATTCAAGTTGCCGAAGACGCTTCTGGACGCGCGATCAAGCGAATCCAGCCCTATCCGGCCAGTAGCAAATCGGGCGCAAAGGCCTTGTGACCGCACTCTCTTCTAAATTTCCCCGGCGGCTAGAACACCACTGGGGAAATTAAACTCAACGCACGCTACGACAACCGCAACAACTCACGCGATTGGGCGTAGCCTGGTGCGGCGTAGCCGTATTCGCTTGCCGTCACTCGAGCCAGTGCCGACAGTTCTCGCCAGCGGAATGCTTCGGGCAAGTTCGCGTATTCTTCGCTCACGGTGCGGTAGTACTTTTCCGCGTGGAGCGCACCGTCTTCGCTGATCGCATACTTTCGGAGTAACGCGAAAATCGGCGCGGAGTCGGCGTTCACGAGTCCGAGTCGGTGTACTGCCGCGCAGGCGAGCGCCTGGTCTTTGCCGCGGATTGCTTCTTCTACCACCGCGAGGATTTCGCTTGGATTGTCGCCCTTGCAGCGATCGAGATCGGTTGTGAAAGGTCTTGCGGGCGAATTGGCCAAGGTGGCGCCGAGCGTCGAATTAGTGGCGTCTCTAGCCACTTGGAAGGCCACGAGCAACGTGCCCGCGACTTTATTGCGATCATTCGCCACGCGAATAATATTCCGCCAAGCATTCACGCAATCGCTCGAATGCACGCCGACCGAATCGCCGTGGACGCTGCCTTCCGGCTTCTCGGGGTTCGACCACTTCGCGGGGCGACCCGGATCACGCAGCACAATCTGATTCGCAGCCATCGACGCCGCCTGACACAAGCTGTCAGGCGCGTAGCCCTCTTTCAGCACCGCGGCGGCGACGTCCATCGCGCCCGCAGCTCCCACCGACAGCAGCGTGTTGCACATTTCATTGAGCCAATTCGCGTCCGCGACTTTGTTGCCGATTGCGAAGCCCTCGAGCTTGTGCTGATCGAAGGCTTTTGCGAGCGCTTCGCGTGTGCCTTTATTCGATTTCGGCTCCGCTTTTGTGCAGTAGCGCAAGCTTTGCCGCAATAGTGACAGCGCGTGCTCCTCGCCGACGATGCTCAGCAAATCCCACGCGCGATAAGGCAATGCCACGCGATGGATCTCTGTTTCATCTTCCACTTCCGCGAGCAGTGCGTTGAATGCTTCCTTCGCGCCCTTTTGGGCAAAGGTCGCTAAGATCCGCTCGGCCGCCGCGTTGTCGACGCGGCGTGCCGCGTCGCGGACATCGAACGTTCCCAGTTGGGCGTCGCCTTGCATCGGCGTGACCGCGTGCAGCACATCGTTCGTATGTCCACCCGTCTCATCGAGCCGACGGGCGTTGCGATGCAATACTTTGAAGACCGGCAGCGGGGCTTCGTTGTCGGGTAGCTCTTTCGACATTTGATAGGCGGGCATCAGGGCCATCAGCGTGTGAAAGCCAATATAGTCTTCACCGCCAAACGCCCGAGCGTTCGCGAGCGCCGCAGCGCCGACGAGTTGCTTGAGGCTCGTTCCTGATTTCCACTTCTCATGCACCAGCGGCAAAAGTTTGTCGGCCGGCGTCTCTTGAATGAAGGCGACGAGCGATTCGTCTTTGCCATAATTCAGTTTCTCATCACCTTCGAGGGCGAGCGCCTTGGAGGCGAGGCCCATGTCTTGGGCGGCGGCCAAGCCGACGCTGGCGACGACCATGCCTTTACCAACTTGGGACAAAAACTGACGGCGAGATGCGTTCTGACGCGTGCTCAGATGCATAGCGATTCCTCCAGGGAGAGTAAGGAGGTGGCGGGAGATTAGACGAAGCTATTGTCGCCCATTGGTGGGAGCAAAAGCCAGCTCAGTAAAACAATTTCCGAAAATTAGTTCCTACTATCGAGTTGCATTTGGGCGATTGCTCCCAGGCGGCAATTTGGCATCGAGTTGTTTCCGCAACTCCGCGACAAGCCCTTGTTTTTCATGATTCTTGGCAAGATTCGTCAGCTCGCGCGGGTCGGCGTCGTGGTCATATAGCTCTTCGCCGCCATTGTTTCCCCCCCACACGGTAAATCGATACTTGTCCGTGCGGATCGAGCGTCCCACCCGCGCCTGCGTAAAGGCAGCGGATTCCCAACTCGCTTCCACATCCTCCAGCACCGGGCGCAAGCTCTTCCCTTCCACGCCTTCTGCCGCCGGCAAGCCGCACAAATCCACCAGCGTCGGATAGAGATCAACGAGCTCGACAATCGCCTTGGTCGATTTCCCTTTTTCCTTCTGCCAAGGAGCGGACACAATTAGCGGAACCCGCGCCGATTCCTCAAACAAAAGCATCTTCATCCACTGGCCATGTTCGCCGGTGGTGTAGCCATGATCGCTGATAAACACGACCACCGTGTTCTCGGCAAGACCCAATTTTTCCATTCCACCAAGCAGCTTGCCCACTTCCGAATCAACAAAGTTGATCGCCGCGTAATATGCCTGCAGACACTCGAGCGCCTGCTCATTGGTAACGCCCCGATGCGGCTCCATCGAGGTCAGCGCCGCGCGGGGTAGATCGTCCCAATCCGATTTATCGAATGGAGGCAGTTTGAGTTGCTCGCGAGGAAATGCATCGAAGTGCGGTTTCGTGGCGATGTAAGGACAATGCGGCCGGTAGTAGCCCACGCACAGAAAAAACGGCTCCTCTTTGTGTTCCGTCATCAGCTTGATCGCTTCCGCCGTCACGAGCCCATCGGTCTGCTCCGAGTCCTCGCCATCCGCCATCATGAAACTCATCGACGCACCCAGCCCCGCCTTGGGCGTGTGATTAGTCACCCTCTTCTCATCGGTCTTGTCACGCCCTTTCGGATTGATTGCAACTTTCCACGACGGCGGATCATCCATCCCCGGCGTGCCGATCTGCCCCGGGTTGCCATAGTGATAAATCTTGCCGACCCGCGCATTGAAATAGCCATGCTTGGCAAAATACTGCGGAATCGTCGCCACATCCGGCAGCGCCTTGCGAAAATGCACCGCGTTATCCACCACCTTCGTCGAAGTCGGCCGCCGCCCCGTCATGTACGAAGCACGACTCGGATTGCAAAGCGGATACTGACAATAAGCCCGCTCAAACCGCACGCCCCGCGCAGCCAGCCTATCGAGATTCGGAGTCTTCGCTTGCGGATCGCCGTAGCAACTCAAACCGCAATTCAGATCGTCCGCCATGATGAAGAGGACGTTTTTCTTCGGCTGACCCATCGCAGGCGCGTCGAAACCAAAGACCAGCAAGTAGGCAGCAACGAAAGCCGCCAGCCGAGTAGTATTCTTCATCAAACGAAGCTCCGCCGGAGACATTAGGTTGTCGATCCGGCGGATGTTTTAGCATGCCTGGAACATTAGCGGCAATCATCACACCTGCCGAAGCTTCTTGAGGAAGCCTTTGTAGGTCGTTCCATTGGTGCTCAAGGTCGAATCCCCTGCGCCAGCGTCGAAGTCGACGGTGTATTGGAAGTAGCCAGCGAGGTGGATGCTGCCGAACCCGTCAACGGCTACACGTGCAGTGTCATACCCTTCGCCACCAAAGCTCTCGCCCCATTGGTACGCGCCTGAGGAAGAATACTTCGCGACAATAATGTCGTGGCTCCCATTGGAAGTCCTCAAGGCAACTCCTGCCGAAGGGTCCAAATCGACGGTCCCCGTCACGTACCCGGATACATAGATCGAACCAGATGCATCTAGTGTCAGATCATTAATGCCAGCGCCTTGGGTTCCTGAAGAATCATTGCCATCAAGTCCCTTTGACCATACATAGGCGCCTTTGCTGGTCAGCTTCGTTAAGTATCCACCCTTGCTCGTCTGGGTCGCAGTTCCAGCCGCCGGATTAAAGTCGACGGAACCTCCCGACTCATTGGCATAAGATCCACCGACAATGACATTCCCGCTGCCATCAATGTCGATTGCGGCGCCGGCCGACCAACCTCCAAGAAAGGGTGACACCCATCCGAACTTTCCTAGGCTAGTTAAATTCAGCACATACGTTGATTGATAAAGCGAACCAACTGATGAGACGATTTTCTGTTTTGGTCCCGGATCGAAATCAACACTGTTGCCGAAATTGCCTGTTACATAAACATTGCCAGTTACATCTAACGCAATATCGCCCGTTGCCACTCGATTCGTTACAATGGATGTCGACCAACTCAGCGCGCCAGTCGTTCCATATTTACGAATATCGACAGACAGATTTGGCGTCGTAGTAGCAGCACTATTTAGCAACGCCACGTTTCCCGCGTCATCTACATCCATTCCCACGGGCGCATCGGCAGCATTGAGATCCCAAGACCGCACCCATGATACGGTCCCTGTCGAGCTAAGTTTGGCCAAATATCCGTCTCGGCCATTTCCGCTCGTCAAAGACAATGAACCAAATTGAGAAATCCCTTCGTGGGTTCCTGCAACGAACACGTTGCCTGTCGAATCGACGCCAACTTGCAGACCGCGATCCGTGATCGCCGCCCCTTCTTTGACCAGGTTGCTGCCGAATCGGCGCACCCACAGCAGCGAGTCATCCGGAGCGTATTTGGCGATGTATGCGTCCGTTGTCCCCTCAGCCATGAGAAGATCGACGTCGCCGGCATGGGTGTTTGCTTCGTCAAAATCCACGTGACCTGAGAAATACCCTGTCACATACCGATTTCCCGTTGCGTCGGCGGCTACATCCAGCGCCGCGCTTACCGATTCGCCGTTGCCGATGCCGATTAACGAACCGAACTCGACATCAAACACCCGACGATTCTCAAGCGATTCCAGTTTCAGTTGTCGACGTTTGATTTTTGATTGGGACTTTCCGCCGGTACGAACGAGCGCGGTTCGTTTCGAGGCGCCAAAAACTAGGTCTAGTAGTCGTTTCATTTCTGGTTGCTCGCTTGTTGTTTGCAGGGGGTGTGGTGGGCTTTTCGATCGGGCCCTTTTTCGGTCCCTCTACCTGAAAAGGCGTAAAGCTCGACCGATCTGTCTCATCGCCCGCCAAAATTGAGGCCATTTCTTGCCACTTCTGCTCCAGGTGCGTCCAATACCCCAAAAATCGATGAGACAATCGCCGTGGAAATCGCGCCCGAATAAGATGTGGGGCGCTGCCAGCGCTCGATGACCTGCGGAGGCCAGATATATGACCAAAACTTCGCCCAATCCAACCTCGGAACGCGATCTACTCTGGGCCGCCCTCGATTTGCCGCCCGAGAAGCGAGTGAAATTCCTTCAAGACGAAAGCAACGGAGACGCCGCACTCCTGGACCGATTACTGGCGCTAATTCAAAACGCCGAGGCCGAAAGCCTCTTCATGGCCCAACCGGCAGTCGCGATGAACCAAACGGCGCCCATGAAGTCGGAAGTTCTTGGCACGCGCATCGGCCGCTACAAGTTGATGGAACAAGTCGGCGAGGGCGGCATGGGCATCGTCTTTGTCGCTGAGCAAACGGAACCCGTTCGTCGAACAGTCGCTCTCAAGCTCATCAAACCCGGAATGGATACCAAGCAGGTTATTGCCCGCTTCGAAGCCGAGCGTCAGGCGCTCGCCCTCATGGATCACGCCAATATCGCCCGTGTGCTCGACGCGGGAACCACCGGCCGCGGTCTCCCCTACTTCGTGATGGAACTCGTCCGCGGCCTGCCAATTACCGAGTATTGCGACAAAGCCAAACTCTCGCCCAGGGACCGCCTTCGACTTTTCACCACAGTTTGCAGCGCCGTCCAGCACGCCCATCTCAAAGGCATCATCCATCGCGACCTGAAACCCAACAACATCCTCGTCACCCTGCATGACGGCGTCCCCGTCGTGAAGGTGATCGACTTCGGAGTCGCCAAAGCCCTCCATCAACAACTCACACAGCACACGGTCTACACGGCGCTCAACCAAGTCATGGGAACGCCAATGTACATGAGCCCGGAACAACTCGAATTGAGCGGCCTCGACATCGACACCCGCACAGACGTCTATTCACTCGGCGTCCTGCTCTACGAACTCCTGACGGGCGTTCCCCCCTTTGAACGCGAGGTGCTTTACAAATCGGGGCTCGACGAATTGCGCCGAATTATCCGCGAACAGGACCCTCTGCGCCCCAGTCAGCGTGTCACCACGCTCGACGAATCAGCGAAATCGACTAACGCGATGCGCCGAGGACTCGATCAACGTACTTTCTCAAAAACCTACCGCGGCGAACTCGACTGGATCGTGATGAAAGCGCTTGAGAAGGATCGAAATCGGCGATATGAGTCAGCCAGTGCGATGGCGGCGGATGTACAACGATACTTAGTTGACGAGCCAATCGAGGCCAAATCGCCAACGACAATTTACCAGCTAAAGAAATTTGTGAAGCGCAATCGCGCCGGCGTTCTTATTCTTTTTCTATTCCTCATGAGCTGTTTTACGATTTCTACGATTAGCCTATGGCAAACAGCTTTGAGAGTGCGGGCAGAACGATTGGCGGTTGAAAGGAAGGAGTTGGCGCGAAGGGCAGTGGACGAAATGTACACTGAGGTCGCGGAGAATTTGCTTCAAGATCAGGCTGACCTAAATGACGTGCAACGAAACTTTTTAGGCAAAGCACTCACGTATTACGAGTTGTTCTCTAAAGAGGAAGGCGATTCTTTAGGCGCAACTTACGCTCGATTGCAGGCGACTCTTAGAACAGGAGTAATGAAATGGAAGCTGAACAATCATCAAGAGGCCGAAAACACGTTCGCATCAATACTTGCTGAATGTAAGAATCTTCGTGGCGTTTTCCCTTCATCAATACAGCTTCAACTTATTGAGGTAGAAACAAGTGCCCATTATGCGAATTTGCTCATCAGAGAAGGGAAAGCCGATGAATCCTCGATGATCTTGCAAGATGCGTTTGCGAGTGCGAATAGACTGATCGGTGTGAAAAAGACAAACCAAGAGGACAGAATCACTGCAGCGCGAGCAATTAGTCGCTTCGCAACGTCGCTTGGCAGCGTAGGCAATCGCGATTTCGCAGGAACTTGTTATGACGCAGCTACGTCGATTTGGCGTGAATTAGCAAATGAACACCAAGATTCTTTTGATATTCAGTATGGCTTAGCTCGCGCTATAAGCGATCATGGCTCGACCCTTGTTGAGTGGGGCGATCAGTTTGACAAGGCTAAGGGATTGTTACAAGAGTCACATCGGCAATTCGAGGACCTCTTCGTCCGTCGACCCACAAATTTCAAATGCCGGCTACAGCGGCTCAAGGTCACCAACAGTTTGTCGTTTATTGCTATTCGCGAAAATGATCGACATTCTGCATTGCCTCTTACATCTTCAGCGTTAGATTTGGCGAGACTGCTTGCTGTTCAATTCCCGATGAACGCGGAATCGCAGGAGGGTCTTCATGCATCATTGCATTATCGCTCGCTTGCCTTGCATGACGGCAAGCTAGAGCTTAAGCCAGACGTAGAAGCCCTTGTTGATGAGAAGCTAATTCTGCTTCACAAGTGCGTACGTGACTTTCCTGGCAATACAGGATATGCGAGCTATTTAATTGAGACAACCTTAAACAAAATGGAATGCCTTGCGCTCAAGGACAGACTACACGAAGCGATTCAGGTAGCGATGTCGACACAAAACTTACTTGTGAATACGGCCGCAACTAACCGCGCACGTCATCAAATCCGGCCCGTCAGAGAATCACAGCTTGCTTGTATGGCGGTTGATTTGCTTTTGCAGCAAAAAGACTTCACAACGGCTGAAGCGGTCTTGGACAAAGTGCCGCTTGCGGGCGCTCAAGGCGAAATCGAGTCGCAAATTACGGGCTTTACGGCCTGGACAAAGCAACGGCAAATGGCGGAGATTGAAGGTCGCCAAGCACTTGCCTACTTGGATATAAAACGCGTCGCTTGGTTCTACGAAATGCTCGCAAAGTATGCAAAGAGATCAGATTCCGACACGCAGCCGAGATACTCAGAGCTGGTTAAGCGATGTGAGTCCAAGGTCACTCGGTGTAACTTGTTAGCGAATGATCGCCTGGAAAAATGGAAATCTACAATTGACGCTTTCTGTAGTTTAAGCCCAGAACGTATCCCATGGGTTTTAAGTTCGAATCAGCCAGTAGACAGCGTGAAGCAGTTTATGCACCACCGCAATTTCCTCCTGGAGGCGACGGCACGCTTGAGCCGGATTGCAATTAGCAAATGGGTAGGTAGGCCAACGCAGGTAAGTGATGTAAATGTTACGACGTGTTGCTTAGAGCATATGCTCACTCGCGATACTCTGCTTTACGACACCGATTTGTGCGAAAGATTATTATCAGACTTGTACAGGATTAATCCTGACGACAGCACTTACCGGTATTACAATGCGATACACAAACTCCGCAACAATGAATTCCAGCAGTGTTATGAAGAAATAGCGTCGCAAGTGAAGAGCGGTGACGCGTTCAAAAGTGCGGCGGGGGCGATTGCGCTTGCCAAGTTCAATCGTATTCAAGAAGCTCGAGAGGCG
>JBKJSI010000548.1:0-3336 GCA_046595915.1 Pirellulaceae bacterium | reverse complement strand
TGATCGATAGCGAGGTACAACATTTCAGCGGCCCTCCTGTTGAGATGCTTTGGCGATCGAAAGATACGCCGTACTATCATCATCGCACGAGGGCCGCTCTTTCATAGAATCAGGTTGGCGTACTCGCCTACCGGTGCGGCGCAGCCGCAAGAAGCATCGGACCAGCTTTCTGGCTTCCAATATGTCCGCGTTAAGTCAGCGGGTAGCTAAGGTTGGTTGTACTCAACAAACCTGGCGGCGCAGCCGCGAGAAGCACCAGACCAGCCTCAATCCCAAATCAACCCCCATTTCCCCTCGACGAATCCGCCCCACCAACTCTCGCTTCCATCGCGTCGAGCAATTCCTCAAGCTTCACGGGCTTCAAAAAATGCCCATCGAACCCCGATTGCAAAACCCGCTCTCGAACAGCATCGTCGCCCCAGCCCGTAACCGCAAAAACCGCAATCAATTCTTCTTTCAACGCCAGCCGAATGCGACCGCAAGTTTCGAAGCCAACCATATCAGGCAGTTGCAGGTCCAAGAGCACAATCTGCGGTCGAAACCTCTCGGCGGCCATAATCGCGCTCGCGCCATCGTTCGCGACCTGAACAGTATGGCCAAGCAATCGTATTGCCCCAGCCAAAGTGGTCGCCGCATCCACATGGTCATCGACAATTAGGATTCTTAATGGCGACATAGTTGCAGTGAGAATCTTCATTAGTGGCCTGATCGTGGGCGCAACATTATATCATTTTTTACGTCTTCGCCGCTGCGTATCCATCCACGTAGCCGCCGTCGCTCCCGCGACGCGAGCTTTTCTAATCCGCACCCTCCCGCAGCCTGAAGGGCCGCTTCTGCCAGCCCAGGTCGAAGACCTGAGAAACGGAAGCGCCCAACAAACCCAACCGGCTCTGAAGGAGCCGTTCATTTATACTCATCCGCAACTCAACGCGCACGGTGAAGCGATGCACCACCAAACTCTCTCAACCCACAACACAAGCTAAGAATCTAGGGAACTTCTCGAGCCGTGATCATTTAAGTAAGTCATCTTCATCGCCATTTTTCCGCTTCGATCGGATTCTGGGATGCGTCATAAAAATCCGCCAAACGCTTGCGAATCGCAGCCACACCCCAGCTCGGCGCCCCGATCGCTTGGGGGATCTCTTGGGCTGCCTCGAGCAATATGACCTCCGCCTCAGCCATTTTTCCTAGCCGCCGAAGGGAGTCCCCATGAAGCGACTTGAATTCAATTCCCATCCAGTCCTTTGACCAAGTTCGTAGCTTGATCACCTCGCGGCACTCTCGGAGCAGTGGTTCCGTGACCGCGATATCGGCGGACCCTGCAAGCACGTCAACAAGCGATGCGCTAAGCGTCTCTGGCGTTCTCGGCGAATCTGGATGCATCGACAACAACAGCCTTGCAAGAAACGCGGCTTCCTGTGGCAGGTTCTTTTGCTTGCCATAAAGCCGAGCCAAATGAGCGAACGATCGCTCTACACCCGCGGGACCTTGTTTTGCTTCCAACCCTAATTGCTGCCGATCGGCCAACACTGATTGAAAAGTTCTCTCGGCCACAAGCCATTTCTCTTCCCCTTCCAAAGCGTAAGCGTAGAGGTTCCGTGCGTCGAGCGCTGAGCCCGATTTTTCCCCTCGACTTTTTCCCTGACGTGAAACGGCATTTTGTAGGACGTCGGATGCCTCGGCGAAACGATTCAGTCCAATCAGCGCGCCGCCGAGGTTTGCATAGGTCGTCGCCAATTCGGGGTCATCCGGGTAAAGCCTTCGTCGTCGTTCGACGACCGATTGTAAAATCGTGACCCCCTCATCGGCCATTCCTGCCGTAACCAGTGCGGCGGCAAGATTGTTTTCAAACTCCAGCGTTTTATTGTCGTCCTTACCGCTATGGGCAATCATGATTTGAACGGCCTGCCGCTGAAGACGAATTGCTTCTTTGAAATTCCGATGGAGCGACCGCAACTCCGCAAGATTATTCGTCGCTTCCGCCGTTTCACGGTCCGCTTTTCCGAGCACTCGGATGCAGTTGTCATATGCCGACGTCGCCATCGACTCCGCTTCATTAAGGCGGCCCAGATTGATGATCGCAAGGATAAGGCGATTTCGGGTTGCAAGTGCTGGCGGGGATTCGGCTCCCGAAATCGATGTGCGCAGCTCAAATGCCCTGCGGTAATGGAGCTCTGCTTTTTCATTGCCGTCCAAATACTCATAAGCGTGACCGATCACTTCATGCAGCTCGGCTTCCACTTCCGGCTGACCATTGAGCTTCGATTGCTTCGTCAATTCCTCGGAGGCTTGATCGAGAAGCTCTCGCACCGTGAGTTTGTCTCCCACGGGGTTGTTCACCGGGTCGGCTTGCTTGAGAAGGCCGTCAATCAAAAAGCGATTGAGCGATTCCGCCTTGCCGCGCGCCGCGACCGCCTCATGTCGCTGTTTATCGGTCTCCAAACGAGCTCGCTGCAAAAGCGCCGCACCAATCGAAAGCCCGACGACTGCGGCGACAAGCAGCACCACGACTCCACTCACCAGCGGCCGATGGTGCTTCATCCAGCGCCGGGCCCAACTGGTGAAAGACTCCCGCTGCGCCGTCACGGGCTCGTCCGCCATCCAGTGCTCAATATCGGCGGCGAGATTTTCCGCCGACTGATAACGTTTCTCCGGATCGACCGCCATCGCCTTGAGACAAATTGCTTCCAGCGCCCGCGAAACATCTGGCTTCACAGCCCTCGGCGCCGCGATATCGCCCCGCTGAATCTTCTGATTCATTTCGGGCCAGTTGCCTTTTTCCAGCGGCGCTCGGCCGGTTAGCAGCGTATAAAGCACGGCGCCGAGTCCGTAAATATCCGAGGCCTGCGCCACCACATCCCAGCGACCAGCCGCTTGCTCGGGACTCATATAAGAAGGCGTGCCAACCGCCGAGCCCATTTGGGTGTCGTCCGATCCGGAGGCGCCAGATAAAGGCACCAAAGTTTCGCCCACGCCGGCCGCTTGCACCGCCTCAGGTCGCCCAACAACCTTCGCGAGCCCCCAGTCAACCACCAGCGTCTCGCCAAATTTCCCTAGCATGACGTTGGCGGGCTTCAGATCGCGATGAATCACGCCACGACTATGGGCATAGGCAACGGTTTGGCAGAGCTGCAAGAACGCTTGAAGTAATCGCCGAAAGCCAACGGGGTCCGCCGCGCCTGCGTGGTAGAGCGCAATCTCCTCAGCAAAAGTTCTTCCCTCGATAAATCGCATCGCATAGGCGGGCCGCCCCTGGCCCGCATAAAAACCGTAAACCGGCACAACGCCCGGGTGCTCGAGCCGCGCGGTCACTTCCGCTTCAAGCAGGAACCGCTG
>JBKJSI010000354.1:0-11084 GCA_046595915.1 Pirellulaceae bacterium | reverse complement strand
GACTTCGTTTAGAGCGTTTTTCGCCCATACGATTGCCCTTGGCCAGTCTGCATCTCCTCGACGGGCTTTGTATTGCGAGAGCGCGATCCCAGGGATGCCTCGAATCGTCGCTTCACGAGCGGCGGACACTGTGCCCGACATGAGAAGGTCCATTCCCAGGTTTCCGCCATCGTTGATGCCGGAGAGCACCAGAGTGGTGTCCTTCGCGATCGCCGTTAGTCCAACACGCACACAGTCAGCCGGGTAACCATCTACTGAGTACCAGCCTTCTCGAAGTTGCTTGACGGTCAAATCGCGATGAGCCGTGACATGGTGACCACAGCTTGACACTCCCTGTGACGGCGCAATTACGGTCACGCGCCCGAATCCCGCTGCGACTTCCGCGAGCGCTGCAATCCCCGGCGCCTCAACGCCATCATCATTGGTGACCAAAATGTGCATGCGGTCTATTCTTTCACAATGGAGCAAAGGACGCTGGCAAGGCGGGTGAGTTCGGCATCGTCCAATAGTAGTGCGGCATGGTGCAGCAATGCAATCTGTGTCGCGAATCGTAGGCTATTGTGGAGCGATCCGATAACGCGACACCGTCTCGACGAACGAGTCGCAAAGCCGCGAAAACCGGGGAAAAGCGGGATTCCGCGGTGCTGTGCCTGGGCACATTGTGATTCGCGTAACTCGGCTGGCAGAACCATGGGGAACTTGTAATAGTCGGGCGAGTTGTGCTCACTGCTCGACGGAGCCGGCAGCTCGATGACATCCCTCATCAGGTCAATTAGGTTCTGCGCGGCTTTTCGCCGGCGAAGATGAAATGCGTCGAGCATGTCGAGTTGCGGCAAGACAGCCGCAGCCTGAAGTTCGGAGAGTGGAAATGCGAGGTTTCCGCGATCCTGCTGGATCTTGATGCGTTGATGAACGCGATCGTCGCGCGTAAGCACCGCGCCGCCCCGTCCCGCCGAGAGCAATTTACTGCCGCCAAAACTGAGTACCGAGGCGTCGCCAAAACTTCCTGCTGGGGCGCCATCGATCGTCGCGCCGGGACATTGGCAGGCGTCTTCCAAAATCGAAATGCTTCGCGATCTGGCCAGTTCCATGATCGACTTCATCGGCGCCAAGCTGCCATGAAGATGCGAAATGATGACCGCCGCAGTCTTGTCGTTGATGGAGGGCTCGATCGATGCCACATCGATCGCAAATTGATGCGGCGGCAAGTCGACCAAGACTGGGATCGCGCCGATCGATTCAATCGCCCTGAAGTTTCCGGGAAAGTCGTAACCTCCGAGAATCACTTCTTGGCCTGGTTGAACACCGAGGCCTCGCAATGCAAGTTCGACTGCGATCGTTCCAGAAGAACAGAGCGTGACGAGCGGCTGGGCGAATCGCGTCGCAAGTTTCTCAGCGAGTTCGGCGGTGAATCGCCCTTCATATTTACCCCACTCTCCTTCGCGGAGCGCAATCAGTACCGAGGCTTCGACTTGCGGCATCACTCCTGGCCAGCTTGGAACCGCAAATTCGAGTTTTTTAGTCGAGCTACTCGTCATAGTCGGAGTATGAGGGCGGTTTGCGAGGAAGTTGAATGCGACTTAGGATGGGGCGAACTTGAACGCGACGATCGACACGATGAAGGACTTTGAAACATGGCCAGCGGGCGAATTCGTTTTACCATGATCGGCGGCTTTTTGGGCGCCGGGAAGACGACGACCATCGGGAAATTGGCGAGCCATTACCAGTCACTCGGCAAGCAAGTCGGGATTGTGACCAATGATCAGGCATATGGCCTCGTCGACACTGGCAATCTTCGGCACGCCGGATTCTCGGTTGAAGAAGTGCCGGGCGCCTGCTTTTGCTGCAAATTTGATGACTTGATTTCGACGACGCAGAAACTGAGCGCCGATCGTTTGCCGGATCTCATTCTGGCGGAGCCCGTCGGTAGTTGCACCGACTTAGCGGCAACTGTGGTCGAGCCAATGCGACAACTTTATGGCGACCGATTTGAAATGGGCCCGTTAGTCGTCCTTCTCAAGCCCGAACATGGTCGCAAGATCCTTAACGGAGAATCCGGCGTCGGTTTTTCACCCAAAGCGGCCTACATCTTCCTCAAGCAACTTGAGGAAGCCGATGTGATCGTCATCAACAAGGTCGATAAGCTCAGCGAGGCGGAACTGAGCAAGCTCACCGAACAAATTCAAGAACGGTTTCCTAGCAAGCGCATCATTTCCCAAAGCGCCAAGACTGGAGTTGGCTTCGATCGTTTGGTAAGCGAGGTCGATGCGCCATCCTCGAGACGTGAATCGATGATGGAAGTTGATTACGATATCTATGCGGAAGGTGAAGCGGAACTCGGCTGGCTCAACTGCCAGGTCGAAGTCACAAGTTCAACAGCGATCGCACTCGATTCGCTTGTGCTTGATTTAGTGAAGGCGCTGGCTGAGGCTCTGGTGAATGAGTCGGCAGAGCCCGCCCATTTAAAGGTCATGGCGCACTGCGAAGGAGAAGCATCAATTGCAAATCTCGTTGCGTCGGATGTACTTGCGGAACTCTCACTACCATCGGGCGCAAGTGGAACCACCATCGAACTCGTGATCAATGCCCGGGTCGCAATGGATCCTGAAGCATTAGATGCTGTCGTTCGCACCGTCGTCGCTCAAGAAGCTAAACGACTCGGCGTATCCAGTGCAGTTCGCGGCATGCAACGATTTCGCCCCGGGCGGCCTGTTCCGACGCATCGCGTCACGGCGGCGTCTTAAGCGTATGAATTCGCCCGTAATCTTCGCGAGGTTTTTTAGTGGAATGGGCGCCGCGGCTCATGGGGCCGCGATGCTTTCGGCTCGCCCCCGGCTTTGGGTGTGGCTTGCGGCGCCGATCCTGATGAACTTGGTCGTCGTCGTGGTCTTGGGTGGTTCTTTGTTAGCGTTGCTCTTGAGAATCAGTAAGCAGTTGCACCCGACTTTGGCGGGCGCCGACGGCGCTCAATCTTGGTGGGCGTGGTCACTGGAGTGGTTTCTGTTTTTGGTTGGCCTCGCCATGGCGACTTTAGTGCTAATTTTGGTTTGGAAGGTGCTTGAATTGATCCTGTTTGGAGTGGCGTACGCGCGCATCACGGAATCCGTCGAACGAGAGCGATTTAAGCCCGGGGAGACACTGCGCCCGCTCTCGATGTTGCAAGATCTGATGGATGCGATGCTCAATGCGGCGATTTTGATCGCTGGATTCGCCGCGATTTTCCTACTGAACTTCTTGCCCGGCGTCGGCAATGTGTTGTCGATCGTCTTGGGCGTTCTCTGGGGCGCTTTTGTGCAGGGTCTCGACCTGATTGGCATTTGCCGCGCGCTACGAGGCGATCGCCGTTGGCGGCAAATTGCATTTTGTTATCGCAATAGCTGCGAAACGCTCGGACTCGGGCTGATCGGTTTCGTCTTCAGTTTCTTACCGCTTGTTGGCCCGGTGCTGGTCGCTTCTTGCGCCGTCGGCGCGGTGCTCGTTCACGAAGAGATCTCAAAACGCAGACTTCAGTCCCTGAACTAAGACTTGCGCCTATTGGGTCAACTCGTCAAGCGGTTGTGCCGTCAATTGGCCAGTACGATCCGCGCACACGCTACAAGCGGCGCTGGGAGTGAGAAATTGCCGGAAGGAAATTCCGACCTAAAGCTCGGAAAAATGCCATATTTCCACAAGAAGGCAGAAGGGTGGCATGCAAACGGCGCGACGCTCGCACGCTGCACCCATCGCAATCCATTTCGGGAGCCAGCCACTTGGCCACTCTTTCCGCCATCGAGACGATCTCCTGCCCTAGCTGCGAAGATGCGTCAGAACTTTCTGCAAACCAGCTCGTGGTGGATCCCGGTTTTCTGGTCAAGATCCATCCCTTTGAGTTGCATAGCGCCCTCATTCGGCTTGAGTTAAATCGCTTTGTGATAGGCCGCGATTCGCAAAATGACTTGCAAGTCCAAGATGGTTCCGCCTCCCGTTTTCATGCGGTGATTGAACGTCGCGGCGAGACGTATGAGATCACCGACCTACACAGCACCAACGGGCTCTTCATCAACCAGCTTCGCGTCTCGACCGCACAGCTTCAAACCGGCGACCGCATCCGCATCGGTGACCATATCTATAAGTTTCTCAGCGCCGGCCATGTCGAGGCCGAGTACCACGAAACCGTCTACTCCATGATGACCCGCGACGGCCTCACGGGCGCATTTAACAAACGCTACTTCGCCGATGCTCTCAGCCGCGAACTCGATCGCGCCCAAAGGCTGAATCACCCTCTGTCACTGGCCTTCTTCGACATCGATCACTTCAAGAAGGTCAATGACAACTTTGGACACTTGGCCGGCGACGAGGTGCTCCAAGAATTTGCACAAAGAATCACCAGCTGCGCGCCCAAAGACGCGATTCTTGCGCGACTTGGCGGCGAAGAATTTGGGCTCCTACTCGCCGAGTGCGGACTCGAGGAAGCGGTTCACATCTGCGAAAAGGCTCGACTAGCCGTTGCCCAATCGCCTTTTGTCACAAGCGCCGGGCCGATCCCCGTCACCGTCAGCATTGGACTCTGTTCGCTATGCGAATGTTCCATCTCGCCAACCGAGCTGGCAAAAGTGACGGATGAATTGCTTTACGAATCGAAACATGCCGGTCGCAACCGAACCACCGCGCGAGAACTCTCCGCAATCAACTAGCCGGTAAGAGTAACAGTCGCCCAATTTTCTTGTCCCACACTCTTTACATCGTTCGCAAGATCTTCACAGCTTCGCCTGCGGCCAGATCCGGCTTTAACGCCGTATTCGCAATGCCGGAAACCACCTTCGTAATGTTGTGGTCAACCTTGTCGGCAATCGCCCAGGTTTCTCCATTCGCGACCGTCATATAGATCGAGAGAGTGTGATGACCGCTCCCTGGTCGCTCGCCAATGATGTGCAAAAGCGTAAAGTTACCCTTTCGCGCGCCAAAAAGCTGCTCGCCAATCCGATAACCTGCCCGAACCCGTCCAGCATCCACCAGCAAATTGGTGGGCGACACATGCTTTCCCATCGCGGCCAAGTCGCGGCGAAGGAACTGCAGCAGCGTACTCAGCTGATCTCCATCCATCACCGCTAGCGCATTGAGCCCATCCGAGATGACGATCTGCGTGTCATGGCGTTCCGAGTTCTTTCGCAAGTTGCTGATCGTCGCTTTGGATTCATCCGACAGTCGCTCGCCCGAAGTGGGATGCGCGATGTAATCGAGCCGATCCTTCGAGCGCGTTCGAAGCCGCGATGCGTCCGGCACCGTGGAAACAAACCCAGCGTCAATCTCTTTCCAAATCGAAAGTTTGGCGTCGTCGTAAATATGCTTCACTTGCTTGGCGAGAGCAGGCATGAGTTCCGATGGCTTGTCGCCGAAACCATCCGCAATGAAAACGCCTCGCGCCCGTATTTCTGCCAGTCGCGATGCGGCCTCTTTTAGGATTTCCGCCTCGGTGCGAGAGTCCCCCTTTTTGCGACAATATTGCAAATAGACCCAGGCCGGGCTCCCAAAGTGCTGCGTCGGTTTTCCCGCGGAATCAATCACCCCTAGCTGTTGAAAGAATCGCCACATCCGTTCGTCGACCTTGTAGCCGAATTTCTCGCGAATATGAACATGGTCCTGAAAGCCGGTTGTGAGATAGCCCAGCATCGGATCGATCCGCGTCGGCAATGCCATCAGGTAACCAGGATTGGCAGGCATGACCTGATCGATGCACCAAGTCAGGTCATCGAGGCTGACATCCATATGCAGCGTCGAGCAAATATCGAGGCCGATCATCAGTCCATGCAACTTCCCCATCACGATATCTTCGAGACAGCAGCGCACCAGCTGCTCGCGCGTCCGAAAAACCTCGGGACCAATAAACCCCGCCACATCGTTGACATGAACCCAAGGTCGCTCGGTCGGGACTTGGCGCGTCAGCGCCCTGGCGAAGCCATATTTACGCGATTCATGAAATACCATGTCGACGCCATGACCATGTCCGTTCGTAAAATCAGCCCCCTGCCCCGTTTCAAAGTAGAGGCCGAATTTGCCTTTCCGCGACTTGGCGTGGTTGACCATCTTGTCGATCGAAATATCAAAGGTCTTGTTCGCTCCATCATTGCCAGCGATGCTCTGAAACCAGAGCGCCGTGCGGCCCGGACTCTTCTGTTCAACTTCGGCTTGAACATCGATATGCGCCAATACGCAGTGCGGCAAAACATCAGCGATCTCAAACGTCTTCAATATCTCCTGTAACGCTGCCTCAACCGCCGCCACCGAAGTCGGCGTACTCGAAACGGGATTCGTGCCAATCAGCACATCACCCACGGCATACGCAAACGCGTCAAAAACCTGCCATTGAATGTCGTCGACCTGATCGGTCGGCGAATTCGGCTGGATACGTGCGCCCATATACCCTTTCGCCCCCAGGTTCGTCCCCGGCAGCGGATTAAAAACCTTGGCGCCAACCCGAATCAGTTCCTCATTCGTCATCAATCGCACCAGGCAAGCGATCACATCACTCGACAAACCATCCTTGATGGCATGGATCTCCGCTTCACTTCGCTCCAGTACGAACGTTTTCAATTCGCCGAGCGTCAGCGACTTGAGTCGTGCGCGACTCTCTTCACGGACGTTAGCAGCAAGTAACTTACTCAATTCATCTTCAAACGGAGGATGCTGATCGATCTTGGAGATCGGCGTCGCGAGCAACAGCTGCCGCGCAAGCCGCCGCACATCGTCATTCGGCGCCGCGACACCGATAATCTGATCGCCTTCCTTAAACTCATTCGCCGCACCGAGCCATTGGCGATAACTCTGCAGATCCCATTTGCCATTCACTCGCCGTACATAGTCAATGAGATCTTCATTGGGCAACGCGTCGACGTTCAGCGCGAAGGAGCGCGCACCGAGGCTCGCCAGCGAAACACTGAGTAAACCCGAGGCTAAAAGACGACGGCGATCGATCAAGGCGAAATGCTCCGGGCGATTTGAATTGTGGGAAACCTATAGTTCTGTAGCCACAAAGTTCGATCCGGGTGGCGGGGGCGCACCGCGTAGCGGAAGCCCCCGATTCGCGGCCGAAATGTTGTGGAACATGCACTAGCTAAGAGGTCAGGTTCCAGACGGGTTCTTTTCTAATCATGGCCGCGAAAGCACCGTCATTGCAAGTCAATTTCTGGGGTGGGATGGTCGGGTAAGTCGATTGGACGTCGTCCCACGATCCTTTTGCGCATTGCATGCGATCTCCAAGGAGAGCTACATTACTCCCAGAAAGAACCGTTTGGCTGCCCGCCTTCGGCAAGAATAGGCGCGACAATGTCCATGCTTGGGTCCATCTTAAGTCGACGACGTTTTCAATTCTCCACACGCGCGCTGATTTTCTGCTGTGTCATTGTTTCCGTTCCCATGGCTTGGATCGCGGGCGTGAAATACGACGCGGCAAAGTTCCGCCGCACCGCAGAAATCGTCAGGACCGATTTCGTCGCCATCCAAAACGAGCCCGCCCTCAGCACAAACTTCTTCAAGAATGCGGTCCAGACCACCATCGATCGCGACGCCTACCAACAAATCAATTATTTGGGATGGACCGGAAATCGACATCTGACCTCCGAACTGGCCATGCAGGTGCAAGCCGTTCCAGGGTTGCAAGATATCCAGTTCAGCCGTTATAGCGTTGCTTATAGTCCTGGTTCCGGTGGCATGGTGAAATGGACCGACCAAGAGCTTTTGCAGATCTCCCAAATCAAATCGCTCACCTCAGTCAATTTAGATGGGACCTACTCCGACGCCGCCGTGGCGCCGCTCTTGCGATTGCCGCTTCACCAACTCGTTCTCCCCGATACTCCGTTAAGCGAGGAACTTGCGTCGCTATTATCTCGCTCTGAGTCGCTGAATTCTGTGGGCTTCGATTTGCAAGATTCCACTCAGGCAGTGTGGCGGGCGCTAGGGCGAATTCGAAACCTCTCGCAACTTAGTCTGCATCGAATCGCGCCCGGCAAGTCCCACTTTCAGGAGTTGGAGGCTTGCCAAATTCTCCGCGGTCTACAACTGGTCGACTCCCAGATCAGCGAGGAAGAGGGCCTGAACATTGCCAGACTCAAGCTCAAGCAGGTTCATTTAGTCGATTGCCACATCGCTCCTGGATTCTTCAGTGCTCTGAAAACCGATCACAACGTCCCTGAAGTGGTGATTTCCCAGCACGGAAATGTTCAGATCTACGATGCCACCTACGCAGCGCTGTCGGAGTTGGAGAAACGTCATACGACGAATTCAAACTTGAACCAATCAAACGCGAATCCCCTTCCTGAAACACGTCCGGAGTGAAGATGTCCGGCTCACGTTGGCTCCAATTTCGATTTAGCCTGCGAACGTTTTTGATTATCTGCGTTCTACCCGTCCCTTTTCTAGCTTGGATCGCCAGCGCTAAGCTGAGCGCGGTTCGTCAGCGCCAGGCAATTAATTATTTTCAAAGTCGCGGCTTTAATGTTGGCTTCGAAGACTTGGGCCAATCGAGTCCGAGCCTGATGAAGCAGGTTTGCGATTTCATCGACCCCGATATCCTGCTGAGGGTGAATTATTTAGAAACAACCCAGCCGGTAGAGCAGGTGGACATCCAGCACATTCCGCGGCTGCAGGGCTTGAGCATTGTCCATTTTTTTCGACAGGGAGTGAAAGCCCAGCCAGGTGAATATGCTCTCGCCGATGCCGACGTTCAGCAAATCGCTTCGATTCAATCCTTGGCGGCTATCACGCTGGATAGTCCACTAGAGGCGGACAGCCTTCGCATTCTCACTTCACTTCCCCTACTCGATTCCCTCATGCTGCCCCAGGCAAGAGTTGACTCGCCTTTCTTGGAAGCCATTTCGCAAAAGCCCAAGATGGCGGCATTGGAATTTAATGGCTCTCGCGTCGATCGCGATGGCTTAAGCAAACTCGCAAAACTCCCACTCCTGCAGACGCTCGTGATTCACAATCATGCGCCTGATTCGCTCACCGGCTTGAAAAACTGTCGAGCGCTAACCGGCTTAGTGCTCATGGAGAGCAACCTGACCCTCGCCGATGGCGAGGCGATGAAGGGGCTTCGATTTCGCACTTTAGATCTGGTCGACCCGATCGTGGAAAAAGGCTTCTTTCGTAAACTTGCAGAGCATCCCACCATCGTTCGCATCAGCGTGCAGGTCGGCGCCGTTTATCACAGCAATTCCTCCACTGCCAACGGAGAACGCCCCATCGCACTTGCGGAACTGGAATATTGCGAGGATCATTTCACTCAGGACGAGGGCAATGGTAAGTGACACGACTCGCCTCAACCGGTTAGCCGCGACGCAACGCGGAACGCTGGGCCAGAACTCGATACAACAACGGTTCTTGAGAGAGATTGCACCCACAACGTTAACGACAAAAACGATGCGCCGCCTCCGCCTTCCACAATTTAGATTCAGCTTACGGACATTCTTGATCGTCTGCGTCGTGCCGGTTCCGATTCTGGCGTGGCTCGCAAACGTCAAAGTGACGGCGGTGAAACAACGCGCGGCGATTGCTCAACTTGAGTCCCAAGGCCTTGTTCACGTCATGCTGCAAAGACCGACGCCTTTTTTTCCAACAAATTTGATTCGTGCTTACGTCGATCAAGATGCATTTGATATCGCTTCCCGTGTTTATCCGAACGCTCTAAACAGTCCGTTCACCCGCAGATCACTGAAGAGCGCTGATTTTGAAGCGTTGCCCCACCTCAATGGACTTCGCCATTTGTCGTTGGGGCGACGCAGTCTAATGTCAACTTTAGATCATTGCCCTGATCGCGTTGTCCTGCCGACAAAAACACAGACCAAGCTGTCGACAATCCAAACGCTCAAATCACTCTCTGTCGACGCCGACTTCGATCCAGAAACCCAGCTAAAACTCGCTCAACTCCCAGAAATGCACTCGTTGCATCTACCTGGCACGAAAGTTACGAACGAAATGCTCCAGGTTCTTGGCCAAAGTGACAAAATCTCATCGCTAGACATCAACGCCAGCCTCGTCACCGCAAAAGGGCTTGAAGGCCTGGCGCGAGCACCTGTGCTGCAAACACTGATGCTGCGGCAATTGCCGGGTGAATTGCGACTCTTGAAATCACTTTCAAATTGCAAAGCACTCACTCATCTCCAGGTGAATTCCTCACGCCTAACAGCAGAAGATGCTAACTATATTAACGCGCTACCCATTCAGTCGCTGTCACTATTTCGTTGCGAAATAGAACCAGGTTTCTTGGCTAGCCTTATAGGATCGCGCACTCTCAGCAAGCTGCAAATCGTGGCCAAAGGAGATGACGGGATGTTCATAAGTCGAGAAGGTAGCCTTGATTCGCTTGGTGTATGGGAGGATCATTTTGCTTTGAAAGTACCTCCCAAGTCGTCTACAGACCCAACTTCTCCGTGACGCAAAACCTCTTAAAAATCGCCAACGCCGCCGGCTTCCTCGGTGACAACCCCGACGCCCCTCGTCGCCTCGTTGAAGGCGCCGAGGTCGATGTCCTCACGCTCGAACACCTCGCTGAGCTGACGATGTCGATCCTCGCCCGTCAGCGGCAAAAAGACCCCACCGCTGGCTACTCCGGCGACATGGTCGAAATCATGGCCGACCTCGCGCCGGCCCTCAAAGCCCAATCGCAACTCCACATCGTCACCAACGGCGGCGGCGTCAACCCAGTCTCCGGCGCAACGAAGGTCGCCGAAGTTCTCTGCAAATCCGGGCTAGGCGATCTACCAATCGGCGTCGTCACCGGCGACGACATCCGCGAAAACATCCCCCAATGGCTCGCCGACGGCATCCCGCTCAACAACTTCGACACCGGCCAGCCATTAAAAGAACTCAATAAGCCGATCATCTCCGCCAACGCCTACCTCGGCGCCAAACAAATCGCCGACCTCTACTCGCAAGGCGCACGCATCATCATCACCGGGCGCGTTGCCGACGCATCGCTAACCCTCGGCCCCGCCGCCGCCCATTTCGGCTGGAAATGGGACGACTGGAACACCCTCGCCGCCGCCAGCGTCGCCGGCCACCTCATCGAATGCGGCGCCCAAGTCACCGGCGGATATTCGAATATCTGGGCG
>JBKJSI010000344.1:0-3254 GCA_046595915.1 Pirellulaceae bacterium | reverse complement strand
AATGCTCTCGCATCGTTCCAGGAAACGTAAATAACCGGATGATCCATTTCGATTTTCCAGGCAATGGGCTCCCATGGACGATAATGGTTCGACTCCACCTGTTGAAACCCCTCTTTGCTATACCCCCAACTTGGCTTTCCGTCGCGCTCAATATCGAGCTTGTATTTCTCCTCGTGATAAAAAGTGAGGTACTGCGCAAGCGTGACTTCATGACTACCTAAATAGAATGCCTTCGAAAGTCGCACTTTGTGTTGAGGTTGGTCCTCGCCAAACCATTCTGCGTCAAAATAGGGAAACGCATTGATCAAGTCCGCCAAACTTTCGCTACCCCCCATCATGAATTCTCCGGGAGGGATTAGCGTTAGTTTCATACCGATTGAATTGGTTTCCGTGACGGGAGTCTTTAGCTTTTTGGACCATGCCTCCTGCGCCGAGCGTGCTTCGTCGGAAGTTCGCGGCTTAGCAGCGAAATTGTAGAGGAGTGCGGTTGACGGTAGGGGAATCGGGTTGGAATCGGCGAAGCGAATCAAAACGGGCGAAGCGCCCACTTGCTCAAATCGAAGGTTGGGCTGTTGCACGTTACCTGGACTGATCGCCTCGACTTTTTTGGTGACCTGTTTGCTAACGTAATTAGCCAGCGTGTTGAGCGTAACCTCGTTGTCTTCGTCTTTCGCTTTTCCGGAAAGCCCTTCTAAGACGTAGTGAAAAAAGACGCCGTGCCTAAGCTCATCGTTCTCGAGCGCTTTTTGTCCCGCGTCGCAGCTAAAATAAACTGCGATGCCTTTGGGAGGCGAAGCGGCGGCTGGGTCTAATCCTCGCCCCCGGGTCGGGTCGGGGTCGTTTCGACAAGCATCGACCAGCAGGACTTTGGAAGTCGCAAAGCTCGACTCCATTTTGGCGTAGATCTGCGTTGCGGGGATAAGCGTTTCGCGTTCGCTTGCAAAGGGTTTCGCATCGACGGGACAAAAATATGCCTCGGGTGCGCCGGCGAATTGCACTCCATGGCCCGCTAGAGCGATGATGACCGTGTCGCCGCGTTTAGCTTTATCGAGAATTCGCTTGATCGACTCTTCGATGTTTTTCTTGTTCGGCGCTAAAACCGCGTCCACCTTCGCCGAGTCGTCGGTAAGCAAGGTCACATCGTATCCTTGCGCCTTGAGCAAATCTCCGATCGCGGTGACATCGTCGACGCAATACTTGAGCGGCGACGGTTTCCGGAGGGCATCATGTTCATAGTCCTCGACGCCCACGCCGAGGAAATATCGCTTCGGCTCCTGCGCGAACGTCAGGGAACTCGCCAGCACGCTCCAGAGCGTTAGCACCGATACGCTGGCAATTTTCCAAAACGTATGGCTATTTGGTTTCAGCATTTCGATTCACTCAGGTTGGGCGATCACTTAGCCACGGTCGTCAGTAGGTAAATGGGAATTCGCATCCCACTGGCGACAAGGTCGAAATAATTGATTCAAAAAGCGAATTCGCCTGCCTCGCTACGCTGGGCCAGGAAAAGGGTAAAGGGGAAGAATAAAAGGGTAAGAGAGATAAAGCGAAAAGCGTTACTCAGTTCTGGATAGACGGAAACCGACGAAGTTGGCGCGGTCGCCGGGCCCGACCCCGTAGCGGTTCGCCGATCGCAGGTACGACGGAAAGTTGGTCCAGGAACCGCCGCGAAGGACGAACAAATTACTGCTTCCGCCGTCTGTAATATGGGGATCGCGGCCTCCGGCTAAATGGTCTTGGTATGAATCCAGGCACCACTCCAAAACATTCCCGTGAAGGTCATAGACCTTCCAAGGATTAGGATTCTTTTGAGCTACTGCATGTGCGTATTTTTCTTCTTTAGTATTGCCGCCCGAAAACGCACCGTACCACGCAAAGTCACCTAAGCGACTCTCATCTTCGCCGAAACTAAACCGCGTTTCCGTTCCTGCTCGGCAGGCATATTCCCACTGCGCTTCCGTCGGAAGCGCATAACGCTCGCCTCTCTTCAGACGCCCCGTCCCACGATCCCGATCCATTAGTCGATCGCAATACTCTTTTGCCATCTCATGACTGACATAACTCGCCGCGAAGTCGTCCCCTTCCTTCACGTAGTCTTCCAGCGAGCCATCCGCCTTGCGCCAGGGGCGAGTTCCCATCAACTCAAACCACTGCCTCTGCGTCACTTCGGTTTGGCCCAGCCAAAAGCCTTTAGTTAAGGTGACTTCAACTCGATCGGCTCCTTTAGCCCCTTCATTTTCTCCGCGATCTGGGGCGTCGCCAGGGCTACCCATGTAGAATTGTCCCGGCGGGCAATAGCAGAACTTGATCTTGAGATCCGTGAACTCGCGGACCGTTCCGGCAATGAGACGAGCCGATCCCTCTTTGTCGCGAAGATCAACAAACACAAACGGTTTACCCACTTGCTTCGAATCGAAAACTGGCTGCTGTGCGCCGGCGGTGTCTTTTTCGACTCCATCCGCGACGTGGCTGGCGAGGCTATTCGTCGTCACCGTTTGCGTATCGCGGTCCGCGGCTTTTCCTGATAGGCCCTCGATCAGGTGGTAAAAGAAGACACCGTGGCTAAGCTTGTCTTGTTCAAGTGCCTTTTGACCCGCGTCGCAGCTGAAGAACACGGCTACGCCTCTGGGCGGCGGTGCGGAGACCAGGTCGATACCGCGCCCGCGGGTGGGGTCGGGATCGTTGCGACAGGCGTCCACCAGCAGAATCCGCGAACTGGCGTGACTAGCTTCCATCGCTTCGTAAATGCTCTTCGTGGAAACCAGCGAATCGGCTCGCGATTTGAAAGGGCGGGCGTCGAGGGGGCAGAAGTACGATTCCTTGTCGCCGGCGAACTGGAGTCCATGACCGGCGAAGGCGAGGATGACCGCGTCACCCCGTTTGGCGGCGTCGAGCACTTTTTTCACTTCGCGATCGATGTTTTCTTTGGTGGGCAGCGCAAGCTTGTCCCCCTTGCCAGCGTCATCCGTCAACAGCTTCACTTGATAGCCGCGATCCTTCAGCACCTCGGAGAGCGCCGTAACGTCATCCACGCAATACTTCAGTAGCGGCTTCCGCAGCGTCTCATGCTCGTAGTCTTCTACGCCAACGCCGAGGTAATAGCGCTTTGGCTCTTGAGCGAGTGCGGGCGAAACGATGGTGGCGCCAACGACGGCAAGCAGCAGGGCTGGGCAAAGCATCGCATATTTTGAACGATTTGAGGAAGACATCGCGTTCCTATTAGGTTTCGAAAGGACGGCGCGCACTTTGGGTCA
>JBKJSI010000241.1:0-8879 GCA_046595915.1 Pirellulaceae bacterium | reverse complement strand
CCGATTCCTTTCGGGTGAGCGTGATGAGCTGCTTTTGGTGTGGTAACTCAAAGCATCCTCATAACGATCAGTTGCATCAAGACTTTTTTCGCTCGTGAAAAGGGTTAACGGCGTTGCCCGCCACCCGGTCGTTTTCAGTAGTTTTCCACAGCAGACGTTGCTGGGTGCGCGGAGGCGAGGGATGGGAGCGTCAAAGTAAAACAACTTCCTAGGCCGGGGGTGGTTTTTACAATTAGGGCGCCGCTGAAGACCTCGGCGAGGCGTTTTGCGATCGATAGCCCTAGGCCGCTCCCCTCAATACCACGGTTTCTTACGTCGCGCGAACGGAAGAAGGGTAAGAATAAATTCGCGACGTCATCGGGGGCCATGCCCATTCCGTGATCTTCGACGCTCAGGCTGACTGCCTCCGCAGTGCGCGAGGCTTTGATCATGATCGAGGAGCCCGCTGGGCTAAACTTCAAGGCATTGTCGATCAAAGTGTTGAGGAGCTCGCTAAGCAGCGCGGGCTGAGCACAAATCATATGAGCGCTGAGATTATCACATTCGACATTTAGATCTTTGAAGCGTGGATGGTCTGACCAGGTTGCAAGATGGGCGGGAAGCCAACTGGAAAGATCGATTTGTTCGAGGTTGGGGAGCTGCGACTCGGAATCGGCGCGGGCAAGGAATAAGAGGGATTCCACCATTTGCGCGAGATGCTTCGATCGTTCTTGCACGACGGTCAGGACTTGCTTGTACTCGTCGGTGGTTCGATCGCGCCGCAAGGCGACTTCCATCTGTCCTAATATCGCGGTCAGAGGGGTGCGAAGTTGATGTGAGGCGTCGCTCGTAAAAGATCGCTGGCGCTCGTAGGTGACTTGAAGCCGCTCCAATAGACTGTTGATAGCGAGGTTTAGTTGCTCGATTTCATCCTTGGTGGCGACGGCGGGTAAGCGATTGGAGAAGTCGCTGGCATCGATCTGCGAGGTCGCCAACGCCATTTGAGTCAGGGGAAGGATTGCCTGTCGACAGAATTGCCTGCCTGCGAGGAACGCGACTAGCCAGATGCCCATCGAAATCGCAACGAGTGAGATAGCGAGGCGCCCCAGCATGGTTCGAACCGGTACGAGTGAGATGCCCCCGGTGATTGATATCGCCTCTAATTCGTTCTCGCTCTGTTTCACCCGCGTTATCTTTCGCTCCCTTGGCTCGCCTTCGTCATTTTCCGCATGAATCCAGCGTTGTTCGGCTTTCCATGTCTGGCCTTGCCACTTCAAGTCGCGTTCGATTTTCGATTCGGTTAGTTGAAGCATCGGCGACGTGTCGGCAAGAAAAAGGTCCAGCCCTTTGCCATGGGATTGGCCTAAGATTTGTCCCTGGCTGTCTGCAACGATCCATTCGATTTGTTCTCCGGCGGCGAAAAAGTCAAGTTTGATATGCCTTCCTTTGGGTTCCCACTCGACATGATCACTTCCTGATTCGATTGCAGCGCTCAACGTGTTGACGACGGTATCGAGGCGTTCATCGACTTGCAGGTAGAGATACTGGTTAGCCAGCAGATAGAGGGCCGCGGAAAATCCGAGCAACACGGCCGCCAAAGCGGAGAGAAAGAAAAAAAGAAGCCGATTCGTTAGCGTCACAGGATCTCCCAAAACAGGTTCTCCTAAACGGAGTTACCTCGGTTTGTCGCTAAGCAGGTAGCCGCGATTTCTTAACGTGTAGATGAGGCGTGGGCCGTGGGCCTCCAGCTTCCGGCGAACCTCCATGATGTGAACTTCGAGCGTGTTGGAGAGCCCGTCAAATCGATCGTCCCAGACCTGTTCGTAGATGCGCGTTCTTGTCAGAACCTCACCAGCGTGGCGGATCATAAACGCCAGGAGCGCCTGTTCCTTTGAAGTCAGGTCGATGCGCTGCCCGGCTCGCTCGACGCGTTGAGTCGTCAAATCAATTCGAATATCGGCGAAACTGAGGTTTACCGAAGCCGTTTGATCTGGCCGCCGCGCCAGGGCGCGAATCCGTGCGAGAAGTTCTTCGAATGCAAACGGTTTACAAAGATAGTCGTTGGCGCCGTTATCGAGGCCTTTTACCCGATCTGGCACGGCATCGCGGGCGGTGAGAAACAAAACGGGAGTTAGCTGATCGATCTTTCGGAAACGGCGGAGAAGGGCCAGGCCATCGATCGCGGGGAGCCACCAATCGAGCAAAACGACGTCCCAGTTACCTTCCTCGAGTTGTTGCCAACCTTGCTGGCCATCGGCAGCACGCTCGACGATAAAGCCTTCTTCGCGTAGACCGCGGACTATAAAGTCCGCGATCGGGTCTTCGTCCTCAATCACTAAAATGCGAACACCCATTTGGATTCAGTCGTTCCGTAGAGCCGTATTTTATCCAAGTGAGGCTCGCGACATGGCCTGGACTACTCCTTGTCGTCTTCTTCCTCTTTCTTTTCTTTCTTGGGCTTCTTACTTACTTTTTCGTTTTTGGATTCCTTCTTCTCCTCCTTGTCGTCATCGTCATCGCCTTCTTCCTTCGACTCCTTCTTCGATTTCTTTCCTTCCTCCTTCTTCTCTGATTCTTCCTTGTCTTCCTGGGGCGCGTTATCGGTGATGATCTTGCCGTTGGCCTTTACTTTGACTTCGAGCTCTTTATCGTCGGCGGTCTCGATTTGAACTTCATAGAACTCCAACTCCTGTTCGTCATCTTCAACCGAGTATACGGCTTCCGCTGATTCCAATGAAGCTTTGCCAAATTTCTTCTTGATCGCGGCGACCACTTCCTTCGGCAGCTTTTTGATATCGATTTCTTTTTCGAATTCCTCAATTTCGCCTTCCGCATCGACTGTGACGTCGATCTTCTTCTCATCGACTTCAATGGTGATTTCATAGGTCACTTCGTCACCATCCTCCTCCTTTGTCGCCTTCACCCATTCCGCCTTGGGAAACATTTTCTTGACGGATGCAGTTACCGATTTGGGTAGCTTCTTGAGGTCAATCTCCCCTTCGTCGGCTCGAAGCGACGTGATGTGAATTAGCCCTGAAGCTAGTAGCGCCGTTATGCAGCCTAAAACCAATCGCATGTGCATTTCCTTCATGTCCGTGAAACGTATTGCCTACTCGCGACGAATTGCAGAGCAGGTCGGTCTTTCGCGGAGTGATCTTAGCGATCATTGATAAAGCTACAGTGAGCCGAAAATAAATTCGAGCTTATCTTCGGCGAATCTGATGCCAGACCAAATTACCTCTTTATACTGAAGCATATCACCCCTAAGCCGACGAAGCCGATTCCCATCCAGTCTCGAAGACTGAGCCGCTCACCGAATGCGAGGGCCGCAAGAATCGCGACCAGGACCAGACTCAGCTTGTCGATGGCCGCGACACTTGCAGCCGGCCCTCCTTGAAGAGCGCGAAAATAGCAGACCTACGACGCGCCCGTCGCTAGTGCGGATAGGACCAAAAACAGTAGAGCCTTCGGCGGCAACAAAAATGGATTTCGCCATTTGCCGCTGGACATCACGAAGAAAGCCAAGATGCACGCGATCAATACCGTACGAATTAGGGTGGCGAAATCGGAGTCAATTTTCTGAAGCCCCGCTTTTGCGAAAACAGTTGTTAGTGCGGCGAACATAGCCGAGAGAAACGCCAATAGAAGCCAGTTGTTCATAAAGCAGACCACCCATCGCTTCGTAAGTGACTCTTTTCACTTGAATTGTTTTTTTCATTTACCGTCGGGGAGAATGGTTAAAGTTTGCGGCCTCGGATGATTCGTAATTCATAATTCCAACGATTGATCGGCCGATAACGAAGATAGCAGTCATAGCGGATCGTCGTCGCAGCGATCAATCCGTTGTCAAAAACTTATCAGGACGAACTCGAATGCGGTGGAAAGAAAAGATGCTGAGACACCACCGCCTCAACGAGTTAACGCAACATGGACACTTTTGGTGCGTTTTGTTTTCCTCGATCTTCGCCGCGATGCTCTCAGGCTGTTGTTCGAGCACTCAATATTGCCTTACCGATCGAAGCTGTGTTTCGCAGGGGATTCAATGTCGGTTTGGGCAGTCGGTGGGTGATGCGACTTGTGTTGGCCAAGTGATTTATCCCAACGGGATTTCGCTGGCCAATGAGCTGCATGAAGAAGAGGCCGTTCTCTTAGCACTTTGGAACAACGCCGCGTTTTTGGAATTGCTTGCTGATCTGGGCATGGCTCAGGGGGACTTAGTTCAGGCGGGGCTGCTCCCCAATCCCGAGGTTGTCTATTTCTTTCCAGTGCATGATAAGCCTTTCAAATATCTGTTTGATTTTCCGCTAGAGTCGCTATGGCTGCGGCCGATTCGGGTTGCGGCGGCGGAGCGGGAGTATGATCGCGTATGCAATCGGTTGACGCAGTCGGGCATCGATCTGATTCGCGACACTCGGCAGGCTTATGCCGATTTGATTTTGGCGCATGGGCGGAAACAAGTGGCGGTCGATGCCGTTTCCGTTCGCAATGCGGTTTTCAAGTTGGCGAAAACCAGGTTTGACGCGGGTGATATTAGTCCGCAGGAGGCATCGACGGCGGAGATCGATGCTTCGCGGGCGGTGCAAGATTTGGCGCGGATTGAAATCGATATTGCCATTGCCGAAGAGCGACTACGGAATTTCATGGGAATTCCTGATAATCGCGAGGCGATTCAGCTACCCAAAGTTTCGCCCACCTTTGACCAGTCGCTTGATGTGCAGCAGCTCGTTGATGATGCGACCGTGAGCCGTCCTGATTTGCTGGCTGCCGAACAATTTGCGGGGGCTGCTCAGGAACGCTTAAGGTTGGCCAAAATTGGCTGGATTCGCTTTCTGGGGATTCTTGACGCCACTAGCGGCCGCGGAACGGGGCACGAGTTCGGCCCAGCGGGCCGCGCAACCTTACCAATCTTTAATTGGAACGAAGGAGCGATCGCCCGAGCTGAGGCGGAGCTAGAAAAAGCGGAGCGTCAGCGCCAGACGGTGTATAATCAGATCGTTCTCGATGTTCACCAGGCGCATTTGCGATTTTCCCAGGGTCAGGCGGAGCAGAGGATCCTAGATAGTCGAGTGCGCCCGCAGGTGGAGAAGGCGATTCGCCAGACTGAAAAGGCGTATCGCGAAGGGAATACGACGTATGTCGTTGTATTGCAAACCACTCAGCAACTGATTGACGCTCGATTCCGTGAAGTGCAACTCCATGCCGAACTGCGACGGGCGTGGGCGGAATTGGAACGGAGCGTGGGTCGGCATTTGATTAATATTTCGTCGGTTCAAAGCGAAGATTCTGCGGCAACGAACGAGCCAATCCAAAACTCAACCCAGCCATCGACGACGCAGGAAGCTAACGGCGGCGCTACGAATTAGAACTCCATGAAGGTCGTTGGCAATCTACTAGCAATCCTCGCTGGCCTGGTGGTCATCGGTGGTACGGGGTTTGGCGCCTGGTGGATCGTCACTGCGAAGGCGCCGGCGACGAAGTCCACATCTCACGCCCCGGCGGCGGAGTTCAAGAAGGTCAATGAAAGCGAACTGGGGACGGTGACGCTTACGGAAGATGCTGAGAAACGACTGGGTGTTGTGGCCGGCGTTATTGAGATGAAGGATGTCCTTCGCGCGCGAACCTATGGCGGGGAAGTGATTGCGCCGGCGGGGAAGACGATTTTGGTTTCGGCGCCGATGCAGGGGACGCTGCAGGCGCCGAAGGATGGCGTTCCTCAGGCGGGAGAGCTGATTAAGAAGGGGCGGCATGTCATCTCGCTGATGCCGCTCTTTTCGCCCGAGGCGAGCATGACGATGGCGGCGTCGCGAGCCGACATTGAAGGCCAAGTCAAAAATGCCGAGACGCAAGTGGCGGCAATGAAACTCGCGCTTGCTCGGGCGGAGCGATTGTTCAATGAAGAAGCGGGAAGTAAACGCGCCGTTGAAGAAGCGCAGGCGCAGCACGATTTGGCGCAGCGGACCTTGGAAGCCGCGAATTTGCGGCTCGCCATACTTACGAAGGCGGTGGGGAACGTGGCCGACGGAGTTGCGAAGCCGATCGAGGTTACTTCGCCGGAGGATGGCATTTTGCGTAACGTGCTGGCGCTGCCGGGGCAGAGTGTTCCGAGCGGCGGGGCGCTGTTTGAAGTGGTTGATCTTTCGGAGGTCTGGGTTCGAGTGCCGGTTTATGTCGGCGACTTGCGCGATCTTGCGAGTGAGGGAAATGCGGAAGTGGGCGACTTAAGTATGCGGTCAGGCGACCCGACTTGGTCGGCAACGCCAGTGAAGGCGCCTCCTTCGGCCAACCCTTTATCAGCGACCGTCGATTTGTTTTATGCGGTGACGAAGAATGCGGAAGCGAAGCTCACTCCGGGGCAGCGAGTTGGCGTGAAATTGCGAACGACGGAGAGTGGGTCGAGCTTGACGGCGCCGTGGAGCTCGATTGTGCATGATCTGAGCGGTGGGACTTGGGTTTATGAAGTGAAGGGGCCGCGTACGTATCAGCGGCGACGGGTGGTAGTGCGATATTCACTGGATGGATTGGCCGTGCTGGCTTCGGGGCCGGCGGCGGGGACGAAAGTCGTTTCTGAAGGAGCGATTGAACTTTTTGGCGCGGAAACTGGCTTCATCAAGTAAGGCAAGTGATGAATTGGATTGTTTCTTCCGCGCTCAAGCTTCGCATCGTCGTGATGGGCCTTTGCGCTGCGCTGCTGATTTTCGGCTATCGCGCGATCAATAACGCGCCGATGGATGTGTTCCCTGAGTTTGCGCCGCCGAAGGTGGAGGTGCAGACGGAAGCGCCGGGGCTTTCGACGGATGAAGTCGAGAGTCTCGTTACTGTGCCGCTTGAAAATGCGCTCAATGGCACGCCGGGGATGAAGACGATTCGTTCGAAGTCGGTGCTCGGGCTGTCATCGATCGTGCTCTATTTCGAAGAGGGCGCCGATCTGCATAAGGTGCGGCAGTATGTTCAAGAACGCGTCGCCGCCGAGGCGCCGCGATTGCCGACGGTTTCGCGCCCGCCGGTGATTTTGCACCCGCTGTCGTCGCTGAGCCGCGTTTTGAAAATTGGCGTGTGGTCTGAGACGCTCTCGCAGCAGGACATTTCCGAGCTGGCGGTTTGGACGATTCGCCCCAAGCTGATGGCGATTCCCGGCGTCGCGAATGTGGCGATCTGGGGGCAGCGCGATAAACAATTTCAGGTGCTCGTCAATCCTGAGAAATTGAATATTCATGGCGTGACGCTCGACCAGGTGATTCGCGCGGCGGGCGATGCGACGGTGCTCGATGCGGGCGGTTTTGTCGACACGCCGAATCAACGGCTCGCGGTGCGGCACGTTTCCTCGGTCAATTCGCCAGAGGAACTCGCGCGAACGGTGGTGGCGTTTCGAGGCGGTGCGCCGCTGCGACTCGGTGATGTGGCGCGGATTGAGATTGGTTCGCCGCCGCCGATTGGCGATGCGATTATCAATGACCGACCGGGGCTGCTATTGATTGTGGAGAAGCAGCCGGAGGGAAATACGCTGGAAGTGACGCGCAAGGTCGAGGAAGCGCTTGATGCGCTGCGGCCTGGGCTCAAGGATGTCGAGCTCGATTCGACGATCTTTCGGCCGGCGTCGTTTATTGAGAAGGCGCTGGAGAATTTGCGGCATGCACTGCTGATTGGTTGCGGTCTGGTGGTGATTGTGCTGGTGCTCTTTTTGTTTGATTGGCGAACGGCGGTAATTAGCCTGACCGCGATTCCACTTTCACTGGTGGCGGCGACGGTGATCATGACTAGCTTTGGCGTGACGATTAACACGATGGTGCTGGCCGGGCTTGTGATTGCGCTGGGCGAAGTTGTGGATGATGCGATTATTGATGTTGAAAATATTGTGCGGCGATTAAGGCTCAACCGTGCGGCGGGGTCGCCGGTTTCGGCGTTTCAGGTTGTGCTCCAGGCATCGCTCGAAGTGCGGAGCGCGGTCGTTTATGCCAGTTTGATTGTGACGCTGGTCTTCTTGCCGATTTTCTTTCTGGATGGCGTGGCGGGCTCCTTCTTTCGGCCCTTGGCGATTGCTTATGTGCTGTCGATTTTGGCTTCGCTGATGGTGGCGCTCATTGTTACGCCGGCGATGTCTTACTTGCTGCTCACGGGCAAGCATCAGGCGAGATCTGAGGCGCCATTTGCTCGGGTGCTGCGGCGAGCTTATGGGGCGATTCTTCCGCCGCTCGTTCGCTACCCGTATGTCGTCGTCGGGTCTTTGGCGGTGATTTTTATGTTGAGTAGTGCGGTGGCTTATCGCTTGGGGCAGGAGTTTTTGCCCGAGTTCCATGAGACCGATTTCCTCATGCACTTTTTAGAGCGACCGGGGACTTCGATCGAGGCGATGGATCGGATCACGATTCGCGCGAGCAAGCAGCTAAGAGCGATACCAGGCGTCCGCAATTTTGGGTCACACATTGGGCGGGCGGAAGTGGCGGACGAAGTGGTCGGCCCGAATTTTACGGAGCTTTGGATCAGCATCGATCCTAAGGCGGACTATCCGGCGACACTGAAAAGCGTTCAAGAGGCGATGGAGAGTTATCCAGGGATGTACTGCGATGTGCAGACCTATCTCAAGGAGCGAAGCAAGGAAGTGCTAACGGGCACGAGCTATAGCATCGTCGTTCGCATCTTTGGGCCCGACATGGCCAAGCTGCGCTTGAAGGCGAAAGAGGTCGAGAGCGCGATGGGGGAAGTTTCGGGCGTGACGAACCTCAAAGTTGAGGCACAGGTGCTCGTGCCGCAGTTCCAAATTCAGATGCGGGAAGAATCGGCGGATCGCTTTGGCTTGACTGCGGGGCATATTCGACGGGCGACGACGACACTGCTGCGCGGTACGCGAGTTGGCGAAGTGTATGAAGGACAAAAGCGATTTGCGGTGATGGTTTGGGGAGAGC
>JBKJSI010000208.1:0-17989 GCA_046595915.1 Pirellulaceae bacterium | reverse complement strand
TCGTTGCTTGGACAGTGACCGCGATGTTAAATCCACTCGTGACGGACAACCGTCCAGTACGCAATCTGTTCACCGAAGGAATCGATCCCCAAGTCACCCTTCAAGCGACGGGGGCCGAGTAAACCGATGCGACAAGATGATCCCAATATCAACTGGGTTGAAGAGCCCAAACTCGGCCTCGCCGGCAAGATGTACCTGCCACTCTTCGTGCAGGGTCTGACGACGACGATCCGGCACATGACCTCTGCGGCAACGGGGCACGCGGTGACTGTGAGCTATCCCGATCAAGAGCCGCAGATTGGCAATCCGCTGATTTATCGCGGTGTTCATCGGCTCAACAAAGATTCACAAGGTCGAGTGCAGTGTGTGGCATGCTTTTTGTGCGCGACGGCTTGCCCCGCGCATTGCATCGACATCATTGCCGCCGAAAGCCCTTGGCCCGATCGCGAAAAGTATCCCGAAAATTTCTCGATCGATGAGCTGCGCTGCATTTACTGCGGCATGTGTGAAGAAGCCTGCCCGGTCGACGCGATCGAACTGACGAGTCTTTACAACCTGACGGGCCGTAGCCGCGAGGAAATGGTTTTCGATAAGGAAAAACTCCTCAGCGTTTACGACATGACCAAGGATAAAGAGCCGATGAAATCGGCCGGAATGGGAGGCACGCACTGATGCCTCTGGTGAATGATTTTTTGAGTCATGGTGCGCTGCTCGGCGCGACGCTGCCTGTTCAGCAATGGACGATTGGCTTGATCGTCGCGGCTGTTGGCGTTGCTCTACTAATGCCGCATGCCACGAAGAGGGCGCGAGGAGTTGGCGCGGCGTTGGCGGCGATTGGTGTGGGAGTAATCTTTGCTTCTTTACCCTGGGAAGCGGGGCCGCTGACGAAATCCCTGTTTTATGTGCTTGCTGGAATCACGCTTGTCTCGGCGCTCGGTGCAGTGGCAAGTCGTGCAGCGCTTTACTGTGCTGTTTGGTTTGCGGCTTCGCTCTTGGGTGTCGCGGGATTACTCGTGCTTGCGGGAGCTCAGTTCCTGGGCGTGGCGACGATTGTGGTCTACGCAGGCGCAATCGTTGTGACGTTCCTATTTGTCATCATGCTTGCTCAGCCCAAGGGTAATGAGTCGTACGACCGTGTGAGCTGGGGCAGCTTATCGAAACCTGTTGCTGTTTTTGCTTCCGCCGCGCTAGTGGCGGCAAGTATTTTTGCTCAGCAAGAAGCTGCCGTGAAAACGCTTCGAGCCGAAGTGACCGACGCGCTAGTCGCTGTACCTAAGAGTGACGCGTATCCAAAACTCGAACCCGCGGATGTGGTTTCGGCTCGATATGGCGTGGGTGACGAGGCGAGCAAACTCCAAATCACGTTACGGCCTACGATATTTCATTCGATTCCCGAGCACGCAAGCCAGGCCAGTGAACAACCCGCCCTTGATGCTCAAAGAACGGCTCAGGAAGCAAAGAAGGCGGCTCTAGCCAAAGCTTTTGCAACTATTGCCGACGAACGTGGGATCGAGAAGTTTGATCTCGCCAAAACCGAAGTCAGCTTCAAGTCGTCGTTGCCGATTAACGACACGGATACGACGCGCCATGTGGAATCGCTCGGCGTCAACTTATTCGGCAATCAGCTCGTCGCCGTTCAAGTGGCGGGCGTGCTTCTGCTGGTCGCTTTGGTCGGTGCGATTTCGATTCTTACGCATGATGCGCCTGCTCCGCAGCGTTCGGAGGCCGCCACATGAGTGAACTTGAAATCCTCCAGCATTATTTGGTCATTGGCGGACTGTTGTTTGGGATAGGCTTAATCGGCTTTATCTTGCGACGGAACATGATCGTCATGTTCCTTTCCGCCGAGATCATGCTGCAAGGTGTCTCGCTTAACTTGGTCGCTTGGGGCCGTTATCACCACCATTTTGGCGGGCAGATGCTCGTGTTGTTCATTATCGCGGTCGCAGCCTGTGAGGCGGCAATCGCGCTGGCTCTGATCGTTGCGCTCTTTCAGCGAAGCGGCAGCCTTGATGCAGCTTTCTGGAATGAGATGCGTGAAGAGGGGCAGCCCGCGTTTGTCGATCAACAGCTTCCCGAGGAACGGGCGGAGGAGCGGCTCTGGCCGCATTTGACGCCCTCCGGCGTTGCACCCGTCGTCGATCAAGAAAAACTTGCCCACCGAAGCCGAATCTGATGAATACTTCGCTCGCATGGCTGATGGTCGGCATCCCGGCGTTGCCTCTGGCGGCGGCGGTGCTTACGCCGATCCTTGGCCCAAAAATCTTAAAACAGCGCAGCCACTGGATCGCAATTGTCGCGATCGGTTCGGCCTTTGCGCTGAGCTTGATGCTCCTACTGGAAGTCCTTCGCGCCAGTTCAGGCGATGCTCGATTCGCCAGCACGCATGGCTTCGAGCGACTTTTGCCGCTTTGGAAATGGGTTTCAATTTCTGATGCTCTAAAGACCTCCAGTGGCTTTGCGGCATTTGACATCGAAGTGATTCTTCGCGCCGATGGGCTCACTTCGCTGATGCTGACGATGGTGACGTTCGTCGCGCTGCTCGTGGCGATCTTTTCGTCGGGCTATATGGAAGGCGACCCAGGATACTGGCGGTTTTACACCTACCTGAGCTTGTTCGTCTTCTCGATGACGATGCTTGTTTCGGTCAGCAACTTCCTTTTGCTGTTTGTATTTTGGGAAGCGGTGGGGGCCTGTAGCTATTTGCTAATTGGCTTTTGGTACACGAAGCCCGAAGCAGTAGCGGCTGGAAAAAAGGCGTTTCTTGTCAATCGCATTGGCGACTTTGGACTCGCGATTGCGATCTTCATGATCTGGTCGAATTACGGCACGTTAAATTTCCATGACGCGCCGCCGAGTCCTGAGCAAGTGGTCACTTTTCAAGATGGCACAACTGCTCCCGAGGCAGCGACCGCGCATGGTGTGCTTGGCCAATGGCGAATGGCCAACGATGGTTACATCAAAGGCCCAATGGGGACGACGGGATACACGATTGCGCTCTCAATTTGTTTACTATTATTACTCGGTTGCTGTGGCAAGAGTGCTCAGTTCCCACTGCATGTCTGGTTGCCTGATGCGATGGAAGGCCCCACGCCTGCAAGCGCGCTCATCCATGCAGCGACGATGGTTACCGCTGGGGTTTATCTTATTGCTCGCTGCACGCCGCTTTTTGTTGCTTCGCCAGATGCGCAACTCGTCGTCGCTTGCATCGGAGGTTTCACGGCGTTTATTGCCGGCGTCATCGCTCTTACTCAGACCGACCTGAAGCGCGTCCTTGCTTATTCGACGGTGAGTCAACTTGGTTTCATGTTCCTTGGCCTCGGCGCCGGAACCGAGACCGGCGTCACCGCCGGCATGTTCCACCTTTTCACGCATGCATTCTTCAAGGCTCTACTTTTCCTTGGCGCGGGCAGTGTGATGCACGCCATGCACCATGTCATCGACATGCGACGATTCAGCGGTCTCAAGGAAATCATGCCGATTACGCGATGGTCTTTTTTAATCGGCTGTCTTGCCCTCGCGGGCGTTGTGCCTTTCGCCGGCTTCTGGAGCAAGGATGAAATTCTCGTCTCGGTTGCTGAGCGTAAAGACGCTATTGAGCAGGAGTTGAATCATCGATTGACGGCGCCTGGCGGACATGCGGAAAGCTCGCGCATTCCCAGCGGCGTATTGGCGAACATTGCTTCTGATGAAAAACCAGGCCACGGCGCCGACAAGAACCTGATGACCGACTTAAGTGTTGGCCAGCTGGAGCGTGCGAAAACGCTTTATGGCGGGCTGTTTTGGCTCGCACTGGCCACAGCGTTCATGACTGCGTTCTATACCTTCCGCGCGTACTTCATGACCTTCCATGGCGAACTCAAAACGCCCGAGGAAGCAGGCGATCACGCTCATGAAGTGCCGCCGACGATGTGGGGGCCGATGGTCGCACTGGCCGTTTGCTCTGTGGTTGCCGGCTTTATCTTCAGCATTCCCATCTTCTCGCACACCGAAGGCCTCGACGCAAAGCATGTCGGTTGTTCGCTCCACGACATTCTCCACTGGACTCCGCAGCTTGCCGAAGGCGATTTGCACTTTGTCTCCGGTCACGCTCATGCAGATCATCTTTATATAGCCGGGATTAGCACGGCTGCAGCAGTCGCAGGCGTTTTGCTGGCGATGTTCTTGTATCTCGGTGATCGTAAAGAGGTTGGTTTCTTAACCACGATCATGAACGGCGATGCGCTCGCGCGAGCGACCGACGTTTCGACATTGACTCGCGCTTCGCAGCGCGGCTGGATCGGCGCAATTCATCAATTCATGGTCCGCAGCGGATTGGGCGGAATTTCGAGGGCCTTTGGCAATTTCATTCTGCTGTTGGCGCTGTTGCTTTCTGCGCCGCTGCTGTTATTCCGCTTTGCATCGCCTTACAAACTTTCGCAACACAAGCTTTACTTCGACGAAGCGTATGACTGGGCGATTGTGAAACCGCTTCGCGGGTTGGCGTCGCTGGCCTATCTCTTCGATCGTTACTTCGTCGATCAGCTCGTCAATCTCACAGGTCGCATTCCCGCGCTCTTTGGCGGATTCATGCGATCGATGCAAACAGGTCTAGTCCAGTTTTACGCCCTCGCCATGATCCTCGGCGCGGTCGCGCTCCTTGCGGCCCGAATGATCTGGGCGGCGAACGGGAACTGAAATCGCAAACATGCAACCTTACCAACAACTACTGACCTCAATCGCCCTGCCATTTGTCGGCGCGGTGGTCTGCCTTGCGCTCAGCAATCAGCCGCGCGCAGTGGTACGCCGCGTTGCTCTCGCCTTTTCGGTGGCAACGCTCGCAATGGCCGCGCTCGTGGTCTTCGGTTTTACCGCCGATCCCAGCAAGGAAGGCGATTTCACTTCCAATTTATCTTGGTTTGATGCGGGAAGTGCTTCGCGGATCGCCCTTGATGTTCGATTACATGTCGGTCTCGACGGACTTGGTCTTTGGCTTTATGGACTTTCCGCACTGCTAGTCGTCTCGTGCGTTTTGGTGAGTTGGGAATCGATCTCCGAACGAGCCGGTCTCTTTTATGCGATGTTACTGCTACTCGAATGCGGCTGCCTTGGTGTTTTCACCGCCCGCGACATTCTGCTCTTTTATGTGTTCTTTGAGTTCACGCTGATTCCGCTCTTCTTCCTGATCGGTATCTGGGGAAGCGAAGATCGCCTCTACGCTGCTTCGAAATTTTTCCTCTTCACGCTCGCCGGCAGTTTGCTTACGTTCCTTGGTTTATTGGCGGTCGTCCTCTGGGCGCATCAGCATCCCGCTCCCGGCGTAACGAGCACCGCGATTTCTTTTTCTATTCCCGAGATCACCAAAGCCGTCAATGCAAATCCACTTCCACTGGAGTGGCAAATCGGAATCTTCCTCGCTCTCTTCGCTGGCTTTGCGATTAAAGTTCCGCTCTTTCCTTTTCACACGTGGCTGCCCCTTGCCCACGTTCAGGCCCCGGCCGCGGGTAGCGTTTTGCTCGCAGGCGTTTTGCTAAAAATGGGCACCTATGGCTTCCTGCGATTCAGTTTGGCGTGGCTACCTGATGCTGCGGCTTATTTCATGCCGCTGATGATTTGGCTCGCCGTGATTGGCATCATCTATGGAGCTTTCGTCGCGCTCGCCCAGACCGATATCAAACGCCTCATCGCCTATTCCAGCGTGAGCCATCTTGGGTTCGTCATGCTCGGGCTCTTTGCCCTTACTCCAGTTGGCGTGAGCGGCGCGACGCTGCAAATGATCAACCACGGGCTCTCAACTGGCGGCCTCTTTCTGTTGGTCGGGATGATCTACGAACGATTTCACTCCCGCCAAATCAGTGACTTTGGCGGTTTGGCGGCGAAGTATCCAATCCTCGCAGTGATGACCGTCGTTTTTACCTTTTCCAGCATCGGCCTTCCTGGGCTCAATGGATTTGCAGGCGAGTTCCTGATCCTGCTCGGCGCCTTCCAGCGTGGTTGGAGTTATACCGGTGATGCCACGGTGCTGATCGCCTGTATTCTTGCGGTTAGCGGTGTGATCTTTGGCGCCTGGTACATGCTTTGGCTTATTCAACGAGTCTTTTTTGGCGCCTTCAAAGTTCCTGGGCATGATGATCACGGACATAGAAATGACCATGCCCACGTGGCCCCCGTGACGGATCTCAATGGCCGCGAACTGGCAGCGCTGCTTCCACTGGTTGTCTTTTGCCTTTGGATTGGCCTCGCGCCGCAGCAGTTTATTGCGCCGATGGATGCTGCTCTTCGCAATATCACCAAAAACGCCCAAGCCAAGCTCGACGCATCGTCGTCTCCCACGACGGTCGCTCGCATGCCCACCGAATCACGATAGGATCCCTCGTCCGTGTTCGCCACCAATTTAGATACCGTTAAACACTTGCTGCCCGAGTTAATCCTCGTGCTCTGCGGCGCGTGGCTATTTGTGGGTGGAACCTGGCGGGCGGAGCGTTGGTTCTGGACGACTTTTTCGCTCGCTTCCTATTTGATCGCGGCGCTGGCTCTTTTTCGCCAAGGATATAACCTCGATCCCATTACTGCCGAGGCAACCGGCACGATTCAAATCAGTGCATTCGGCAACGCGATTCGCTGGCTCGCTTTGTCGTCGGGCATCCTGCTTAGTTTGCTTGGAGTGAATGGCGCTCGAAAGGGAATGGGAGCGGAGTTCCTGGGCGGCGTGATGATGATCGTCGTCGGCCTCATGATTACCGCCCGCGCGAATGATCTTGTCCTGCTCTTTGTCGGCGTTGAACTTGTTTCGGTGCCGACTTACATGCTCTTGTTCTTGGGGCGGCGCGATCGAGCCGCTGCAGAGGCAGCAGGGAAATACTTCTTTTTAAGCATCCTCGCTTCGGCAGTGCTGCTCTATGGCTTCAGCTTCTTGTACGGGATCAGCGGCGCAACGCTAATTTGCGGGACGAACGATTTTCCGGGGATTCGTGAAAAGCTTGCCTCCTTGCTCGCAGACGACGCGAAAAGCAGCTGGTTTTATCTGCTATCTCCGGCGATAGTATTCATTGTTGCTGGCCTGGGTTTCAAGCTCGCCGCAGTGCCGTTTCATTTCTATGCACCAGACGTCTATCAAGGCACGAGTAGTTCCAATGCGGCGATCTTGGCGGTGGCCCCGAAGATTGCAGGCCTTTCCGCGCTACTAAAAATTTGCGTTGTGATCGCGCCGATGTCGGCTTCGACGAAGTTCGGTGATTTCGGCTGGCAGCTATTGGTCGTTGTCGCCGCGCTTACGATGAGCATTGGCAATATGTGCGCCCTCTGGCAGACCAACATTCGGCGGTTGCTCGCGTATTCGTCGATCGCTCATTCTGGTTACATGCTGATCGGCGTCGCCGTTCTTATGGCAAACGCTGCTAGTGGCGGCTCATCGATGGGCGGTGCTGCTTCTTCGCTACTCTATCTGTCTCTATATTGCTTCGCCTCGATTGGCGCCTTTTCAATCATCACGTTTTGGCGCGGCGGCGATCAAGTAGTGAATTCGATTGAGGAACTCGCCGGCGGCGGACAGTCTCGCCCACTTGCGGCGGGGGCGTTAGCGGTATTCATGTTCTCTTTCGCGGGCATCCCGCCGCTTGCCGGCTTTTGGGGGAAATTCGCACTCTTCGGCAACGCGGTATCGCTCGCGATTTCGCCTGATGATCATGCCAAACAGACTTGGTTTTCCGCGCTCGCGCTCATCGCCGCGATCAATGCCGCAATCGGCGCCGCCTATTACCTTCGAATCGTCTCAACGCTCTATTTCAAGAAGTCGACCGATTCGGTCGCCGCTTCACCGATTTGGCTTCGACCTGCATTTGCCAGTGCGATGGTTTGCCTAGTCGTCGTCCTTGGGATCGGCCTTTATTCGCGACCCATTACGAAACTCGCTGGTGATGCAGAACAATCGCTCTACTTCCAACAAGATGGGCCGCCGATCAGTTCTCTGAAGTCGGATTTTGCCCCCGTCGCGGCGGCCGATATCAAGTAGCGCAATTGATGATGAGCGGTGATGAAGACCGCGAAGTTCGAACTCAGCCTTCTTCGCGCCATTCTGCTCTGTAGACCGGCTCATTCTTGAGCCGGGTTCGCCGCTCAAAGTGCGTGCGATAGTCGAGATCGTGAGATGGAGCCCGCTCTTCCACTGGAATCGGCCCACGCAACGTTGTTACTCTGGCGACGAGTTTTTTCGTCGATTCAAAGTACTCGGCAACGTCTGTCCAGACATGGAGGCTTCCGCCTGGCTGGAGCGTCCGTTGGGCGTCCTTCAGAAACGCTTCATTGAGCACTCGCCGTTTGCGATGCTTCTGCTTCCACCATGGATCGGGGAAATAGACATGGACTGCAGCGAGCGAATCGTCGTCGATCCGATTGCGAAACAGAGCTAATCCGTCGCCTTCGAGCATTCGCGCATTCTCAACGCCCAGTGACTGAAGCCTCAGGGCGCAGATGGCGGCATACTTTTTGACCATCTCAATGCCAACGAAGTTGCGTGTTGGATTCGCGACGCTGGCGCTCGCCATGAAAAGCCCCTTGCCGGAGCCGAGCTCGATTTCGAGTGGCTGGGCTTTGACAAATAGCGTTTCTGGCCGCCATTCCGGGGGCAGATCCTTGATGCGCGAGACGAAGTGCGGACCCTCCTGAAGCGGCGTCTCGTCGATGCGGCGATGCGGTCCCCGGGGCATGAAGCGCTAAATCCGATTCGCTCGTTGTGTCTCTAAATGCGCGTGATTGAAAATTACGTTTCTACTAAACCGCAGGGACTCTTGAAGCCATTTTGAGCTTCACCGCTTCGGTTGGAATGGCCACTCCTTTGAGCTCACCCTCCACAACGATTTCGCCATCTACAATGCCTTGGAAAAGGCAAGTCACCATCGCGCCGCGACGTAGGCGCACTTTCTTACAGATGACCCAAAGGCGGCTGCCGGGGAACACGGGGTCGCGAAATTTCACATTCTCTAGGCCGCCCAAACCAACCAGTTCGCAGCCGAGCATGTCGTCTTTATGGACGAAATAGGAGCAAAGCTGGGCGACGCATTCAATCATCACGACGCCAGGCATCAGCGCCATACCAGGCATATGGCCACGGACCCAAAATTCCTTATCGGTGACATCCTTGTAGCCAACACAGAGCGTGCGTTCATCGTTTACATGGACAACCGCGGTCAACTGTTCCATCTCGAAGCGCTGCGGATTCAACCTGCGAATTTCTTCCAGGTCGGCCACCGGTTTACTCGGATCTAGCGTGGAAACGTCAAATAGGTACTCTTTACTACGCACCTCGATCTTCCCCGATTTCCAACGCGTTGCTTGTGTGATTTGGTTGCCCAACTTGATTGCTAATGCCAGCCGAGATAATCAGCTTAAGTCTTTACCTTCCAACGTTTTGCGCGCTTGGCTTTGGGGTTGGCTGGCGCCTTTCCGTGATTTGCTTTCTTGACCCAATTGTGGGGCTTGGCCATGACTGCTGCTACCTAAAGAAAGGGGGATTCCTGATGATTGGAATCCCCAAGTCTACCAATTTTCGTTCAAGGCGTGAAGCCTTGCTTGGCGGTCACATCGGCGTGATTTGAGCCGCGTTCTAGAACTGTTGATTTAGCGTTGCTTGAACTTCGCCGTCGAAAGTGCGATCAGCACTGCGGCGAATCGGGAGCACCGCTCCAACGCGGAAGCTCGTCAGGTCGGAAATTTGGAAATGCACGCCGGAAGTGACGTTGAGAATGTTATACCGACCCGGGGAGGTCGCCATGGAGATCGGCTCCGAGAAGGGGCCGAGGACGTTAACGTAATCGGGGTCTTGTAAAGCGGTCGTGTAATGGAACTCATTGAGCCACGCGATGCCTTGGATCGGGAAGTTATCCGCTTCGTCGATCAACCAGAAACCCAGCGAGCTGCTCACATGCATCGTAGTTTGTGGATTGAGGTTGTCGACCGGAACACCATTCACCAAGAAATGATCGCCATTGGTTACCGTCGATAATTGAACAAAGGTCGTTCCGAAAACGGAGTCCATTGGTGCGTAAGTGGCGCCAACGAAGGGCAATAGATAAACGGCTTGATTGTCGAGCGTGAAATTCGTTCCGGTGCTGATGTAGCCCTGGAAATCGCTGCCGGTAGGAAGGCCCACTCCCAGGCCAGCGACAACTCCGAGATCGTCTGTCTCGTAGAGCTGTACTTTGAGATTGGCAGTCAGGTTGCTGACGGTGCCATTGTCAAACGAGGTATCGGGGCCAATGGCATCAATGTCGTTCAATAAGCTGCCACGAAGTTCCACGGAGATCAAACCATCTAACAGCGTCTTTTCGCCACCAACGGTGTATTGGCTGATCGAATAATCAACAAACTGCCCGCCTGATAAGCTCACCGGGGCGGCGTTATGGAAGTTCTGATAAGTGAAATACACGCGATCCATGGTGAAGGCTTTGTTGTTCTCACCAATTTTGGAATAGCGCCCGCCGCCGGCGAGGGCGGTTGGAGCGTAAGTGTCCGGCGAAATGGAGCCGTAAAGTGTATGGCCGATTGCGGGCAGGGAATCGCCGAACATATTTGGAGCGCGGCCAGCTCGAGTACGGACGTTTCGAGCTAGTGAGCGACCACTTTCAACTCTCGCTTGTGAAGAGTCAGAGGCACCGGTTGCGCCGGTAGCCGCGCCGGCAGCCGGGGCTTGAGCGCTTGCTTGGTACGACGCCAAATAGGGATTTGAATTCAGTGGCATTCCATACGGATCGTATTGTGCATTTGCGGGCTTTGAATTGAGCAACACTACAAAGCAAACGGCGAAAGAAATCACACCTGCAACACACCACTGGCGCATGACGGCCTCCACACACAACAAAAGCTGTATTTTCCCTATCGAAGGCGTATCGGGCCTAATAATCAAGAAATCAAGAATCTTCTATACAACCGGCTACCTCGCCCTAGATCGCCTAGCTTATGGTTGCGATTTCCTGTTTGAGTCAACATTCGCGTATAGTTTCGCCAGCATTGCATTCACTTGGTCCAGATTCTCTTTCAAATAAGCATCTGAGGGAGTCTGCTTCGTTAAGACTTCCCACCAACCTTTCGAGCGCTCAGCGGAATTGATTGCTTCTTTCGTTTTTCCCAAAGCCAGTTCGGCCTCGCTTTGGCGCACAAGGCAAGTCGCAAGAAAGTCAATTGCGTTTGCATCCTTTTTCGCTAGATCTTTGAGCGTAGCCTCACATTCTCGATAAGAACTAACTGCTTCTTCCCATTTTGAAACCGACGCGAAATAGACACCTCTTTCCAATTTGAGTTGGCCAGCTTCAATACGATAATCCACCACATCTGGATTCTCGTCCATCAACCTCTGGTTTACTTGATCGGCGCGAGCATAGTCGCTATCGGGCGTTGGTTCGTGCGTCGCCTTGGTGCGAAACGTTTGCGCAAGATTTAGACGGTGAGACAGTATCCTAGGTTGAAGTTGACTCAGCTTTTCAAAATTGTCGATTGCGATGTCAAATTGCTTCAACGCATTCTTCATTGAATCAGTGTTGCCATCTTTCGCGTTGAACTTTAGATACAGCAACGCGAGATGGAAGGCGCCCTGGGCAAAGTCTCGCCTAGTTTTATGCTGAGTTTGGTCGCCGCTGAGGATCGCTTCCCGCTCAACTTGGGCAAGTTCCAGTTCTTTGAGCGCCTGTGCGAGTTGTCCCTCTTCTCGCAGCGCAATGCCGAGATTCATTCTCGCGCTTGCGGCAAGCCGGCGGACTTCATTGTTGCTTGCCGATTTGGCCAAAACCTGTAGCCTTAAGTCCAGAACCTCACGGCGAACTGCCGACAAATTTTCAAACTCCTGGTCTGTTTGCCGGACCTTGGCGACCTCCGTGAGGGTATTCGCTAATGAAAGCATTCGTTCTTTGTCATCTTGCTTCTCGGCAAGTTGGTTTCGCTGCTCTCGTTCAGCTTCGGCAAGTTCTCTCCGAGCATCATCGGTATTACCTAGTTCAAGTGAGATCTTTCCAAATCGATAATGCGCGGCGGCAAGCTCTTCTTTGGCGAATGGCAAGTCAGCGCTATCAGCAAGTAGTTCCTCGTAGTGCGCCTTCGCCTTAGCAAGTAGCTGCTTTCGCACTGCTTGCATTCCCGGCTCATTCAGCAAGTCATCCTCGCTGACCTTTGTAAACAACTCATCCACCAGCGACAGCGACTTTTCCAGGCGGCGTTTTGAATTTCCGAGTGCGATCTTCGTTTCGTTAAATGCGACACTTGTCTGGATATAGGCAATGATGATTGCCAGGACCGTGGCAACGGCCAATGAAGTCGCGATTCCAATCGCCCCGGATAGATGTGGATTACGGACACACCATCGACGCATCGCCTCAATGCGTGAAACGGGGCGGGCTAGAATCGGTCTGCCCTCGAGAAACCGATGCAATTCGTCGGCGAAATCTTTAGCCGTTGCGTATCGCTGGGCGGGCGCCTTTTGCATTGCCTTGAGGCAGATGGTCTCCAAATCGCGACTGATTCGCGGGTTCATTCGTCGAGGGGGAATCGGTTCTTCATCGGCGATTTGACGCAGGATTTCGCCTAATGACGCTGCTTGGAACGGGGGGCGCCCAGTGATCGAGTGATAAAGTGTTGCGCCCATCGAATAGACATCGGATTGAGCAGTTACCGTGCTCGAATCCTTTGCTTGTTCAGGCGGCATGTAGGCCGGTGTGCCGACAACGTCGCCGGAATGCGTGAGTTGTTCGCGACCTTCATCGACGATCTTAGCTAGGCCGAAGTCGGCGACGAGCGCCCGGCCGGTGACTCGGTCGAGCATGACGTTGGAGGGCTTGAGGTCGCGATGCAGAATGCCGAGTTCATGGGCCGCGTGAACACCGAGGCTTGCCTCCATGCAGTATCGAGCGGCTAAACGATCGTCGAGCGGTTTCTCGCGGATCAAGCTGGAGAGACTCGGTCCTTCAACGAGCTTCATCGTGTAGTAGTGAAAGCCACGGCACTCGCCGATGTCATACACCGTAACGATGTGGTCGTTATTGAGTTTCGCGGCCGCGCGGGCTTCGGCGCCGAATCTACGTATGACGCCTTCGCGTGAGGACGGATCGAGCAGGGCTAGTGAATCGGGGCGAATGATCTTGAGCGCGACTTCGCGATCAGCCAACAACTGCTTGGCGCGGAAGACTACACCCATGCCGCCTCGGCCCAGTTCCTCCAGCAGTTCATATCCGGTGATCTGAGGTGCATCGGCGGCGAGCGATTTTCCACGCGGTCTCCAAAGATCGGCTTCTGCTACGCCAAGCGTGGCTTCCATGTCGGGGCTGCCTGACGCGGAATCGAGCATCTGATGCAGTTGACCCGAGATCTCCGGGAATGAGGATTCATATTCACCGATTTGCGGCGACTCTTTATATTCCCGTCGCAGCAAGACTTCAGCGCGCAGCATTTCCAATAGCGTTTTCGAATCGGAGCGCAGGGACGGATAACTCTGGACGTAGGTCTCGATTCGCCGTCGGTCGCCATGCTTCCAGCGATAGAACTGTTCTGAGATCACCAGATCAGCGGCTTGCTTCGGGGTTGCGGCGGCAAGAAGTGGGTCGGCCAGATCGCAGAACTCTCCTTTCTCCCAGGCTGAGCGCAAGGCCATCACCCGGGTGGAACCGTTGCCTGGCTGGAGGGTTGGCGTGATCTCGTCAATCATGAGGGCGCCTTGGCGCTAAACTTGTCGATTCAAGGGTGGGTTGCTTCGCAGGCGGGCGAGGCAAGAATGGCTGCGGGTGCTGCATTCTACTCCATCTTCTCCCCTGCGAATAATGAGCGAATTAGTCGAACGAGCATCCTCCTTTTCTCGACCGGCGGCGTGTGGGTAGCCGCCGCGTCCATCTTCGATTCCAGAAGTGCCTTTCGCCCGGCAAGCACTTCACCGATTTTCTCGACCAAATCGGGATGAGATAAAAGCACCGGCGCCATGGCTGATTTATCGACCGAGAGGACTTGGCACTCACCATCGGCCACCACCGTCGCTGCTCGCGGGGCGCCGGTGAAAAATGACATTTCTCCGAAGACCTTACCCTCGTCCAACCTTCCGACTTCGACTCCAAGCAGATTTTCGCCTGCCTTGGCGTAGACAATCGCTTTACCGCGCACGAGTAAGAAGAGCCGATCGCTAACGTCCGCCTGTTGAATCATGAGTTCCCCGCGACCGAAAACTTCTTCTTTCGCAAAACCGGCAAGTTGGCCCAGAGCGTCGGCCGGCAGGATCGCGAATACGTCGACACGCCCGAGCAGCTCTTTTCTCTTTGCTAATTCCTCGTCTTGCGATCTTTTCTTCTCTTCGGGCAACTGGGTCATTCGCACTTCGCGAATCGGAAATGGAATGACGATGCCTGCGCGGTTAAATGCATACCAAATGCAGTCGCGAACGCTGCCTTCGATTTCATTGCGATCACCAAAATCCCGGATGAAAAAACGAACTGTATAGCTGATTCCGCTTTCGCCGAAATCGCTCGTGACAATGCTTGGGGTCGGATGAGTCAAGACAACGTTGCACCCTTTGATCGCTTTAAGGATGACGCGATGAACCTCATTGGGCGGTGTTGAATAGGACGCAGAAACGATGATCGACCTTCGAGCAATGGGGTCGGGCTTCGTAAAATTGCGAATGCAGGCTTCGGTCAAGATACCGTTGGGCACGATCACTTCCGCAAGATCGTTCGTTACGACTTTCGTGGCGCGCCAGTTGATCTCGGTTACCTGACCGATATGTTCGGCTCGCTCGTCGTACTGAATCCAATCACCGACTTCAAACGGACGCTGGGCTTGCAGCGCGAGGCCGGAAAACAGATTTCCTAGCGTGTCTTTGAGCGCGAGTCCTGCTACCGCGGTGAGCACCGCTGATCCAGCGAACAGCGCGGCGGGGTTCACACCGGCTAGATTGAGCGTGAGCAGTAATGCGGCGACGGCGATGGCGAGGTGGAGCAGATCGATCGCGATTCTCGGGAGTTTTTTGCCCCAGCGTTCGAAGAGCCCGGCGGTGAAGATATGGAGCAGCGAGCGGCCCGTGACGACGAAAAGCAGGAACGCTGCTGGCAGGTGCAGCGCCCACCAAGTCGCGGTTCCTTCCTTGAAACCCAACCGCACTAGCCATAACAAGGGGACCAGCGCGAGCATGAGGCAGGTGAACTGCACTCGCGCTAGGCGCGGCGGTCTCGAAAGGACTATCGCGATGGAGAGTGTGCCGATCGCCGCGATCAAGGCGACTAAGTCAAAGAGGCCAAAATTGTCGCGAATCCATGTTTGAGCGGCGGCCAAATCCAGCGCCGCGAATGTCGCAATGCTAACCATCCAATTCGAGTGTCCTGGCCTGCTCACGAAAAGCCCTTGTTTTTTCAACCTGGCCTACCTGGCCAGCTTTTTCTCTCTCGGACCAACTGGCCAACGCTGGCCATTTGGTCGCGCAATATACTGGAAAAGATTCTAAGAAAACACACAAAACGCGCCAGGTTAACTCTCCATCCGTACGCCTGAATCGTCAATGGAAAATGGGAGAATTTCGTCGCGGACGAAGCTGCCTCGATGCTTGGCGATATAGAGTGCGCGACCCATCGCCCCATTTTGACGAGTTTTTCCCATCAGGATCACCGTGTTGGCGTTGGCGACCAGATCGGGCTTTGCGGCGGGCGATTGCAAAAGGGTATCGAGCATAAGTTCTGTGGTGGTGATGAGCATGAGGCAGGCGGCGGCTTGGGGCGAATAGTCACGCTGGGCCGCTTTTTCCGCTAACCTTCGATAGTTTTCGCGAAAGAGCTCCCGCGCTACCCACTCTGGATCTTGCCGGATCACTTTGTGGTAGACGTATTCAAATAGGTGCAGTTGAGCCGAATCGTCGTCGCCCTCGACGGGCTCAATGCCATCGATGAGCACGCGCCGTTTCCCGTTGCAAAAGCCGCCAAACAGGAAGGCGATTACACGGTGCATTTCGCGGTTCCATTCGGCTTGCCAATCGCGCCATTCATCTTCAGACATTTGCGCCTTCGAGACAGTTCGGCCGCGCCGAGAAACGACGGGGAAATACTCCGCGAATTCCTTCTGATCGTCGAGCAACGACTCCATTTTGTCCCGCGCGGGTGGATCAAAGGTCTCCAACTTCCAGCCGCACATTCTTTTCGCGTAATCCTGATGATTTTGGGCATCTCCCCGCGCGGTGAAATCCAAGACCATTCCGCGCGGGCCTTCTTGTCCGCGCCCGGCATCGAGAAACTGCAGGCCGAGTTGGGTTTTGCCGATTCCCGTAGCGCCGATAATGACGGTAAGCGTGCCTGGAATCAGACCGCCGCCTAGCGCCGCATCGAGTTGTGTCACTCCCGTTTTCAATCGCTCTTTAGTCAAAACTTAAGCTCCTGGGCGGTCTTCAACCTTTGCGTTTTTACCACGCGCCGTGATCGCTGTGGACTTTCGCTCAAAAATATCGCTTTTTGCATGCGAACCAATCCCATTAAGGCGGCGTAGCGACATTAACTGAAATTCCCTGGCAAGCTATATGGAGCCGGGATATGGAAGAGAAACGTGGATTTCGATTTACGATCGTCGACTTGCTCGCCGCAATGGCTTGTGTTGCGGTACTCTTAGCGCTGTTCATGCCGGCAATTCGGCACACTCGAGGGCCCGCTCAGCGCTCTGCATGCAACAACAATCTCCGACAATTTGTTTTGGCCGCAACCAACTTCGAATCGCAGTCTCTGAAGCTTCCCGCCAATCGTCGATTGCGAGTGACCAATTCCGGTTCTATTACGGTGGGATGGGTTTACGATCTTTTGCCATTTCTTGAGCAGCAGCCCGTTTACGATCGCCTCAAACTCGATGCCACAGACGCGCTTGCGAATGGAGCGAGAATTCCGCTCTTGATTTGTCCAAATGATCCTACGATCCAGCGCGCGACTGAGTTGAGCTATTTGGTCAACGGAGGCTGCCCCAACAATTCCGTGGATAACTTTGACGTTCCTGCCAATGGCGTTGGCGATGATTTAGCTGGAATCTTTCAGCCGACCAAACGTGCAATGAGTTTGGAAGTCAAAGACGGAACGACTCAAACGCTCTACTACATCGAAAATTACAACGCCCAGCGCTGGAATGAAGACTTTTTCCATCCCGCATCCGAAAGTCGTGAGTATTTTCACACGGTGCATTGGATTCCTGTCAGTGACAAGGAAACCAGCGGCGTATTCCAAACCTCCAAACCGGCAATGCCTACGAAGCAACTTTGGGCCATCAACAAAGGGGGCTTCAATCAATCTGGACCCGAATTCGCCCGCCCCAGTAGTAATCATGCGGCAGGCTTTCAGGCGGCCTTTGTTGGTGGCAACACGCGATATTTTTCGGAGTCGATGGACTACCGTATCTACGCTCAACTGCTTTCAAGCCACGGCGCCAGGACGCTCGATCCGTCCGATCGATCGGAGGGCAAAACCGCTTCGATTCGAATTTGGCAGTCACCTAACCTAGCGCCGCAGTCGTACGAGTGAATCTTTAAAGAAATGTCGGCGAGACGACATTTGCCAAGCAATTTGTCTCGTAAGTCATTCATAGGGAAAGGTTTATGTGACATGCAATCCGCTTAAAAGATGAGGATTCCAAAACCAATTGAACCCTTTTTTCCTACCCTACGTACATTTAATCGGGCCTTCATGCCCCGAATACTCGACAACCTTACTCTCAATAGCCAGACTAAACAGAAGCGAACGTCACGACGGGAATCCACGAAGGTGGCGGCCAAGATGACTCTCGCCAGTTTAGCCGTTCACCCAATCACTTCCCAATTCGTTTCGTTGCAACGCCGCTAACACAGCGGCTCCAGGGAGCAGGACGTATGTCGAAAAAAGGTCGCCGTGGCGCATTTACCCTCGTCGAGCTGCTGGTGGTCATCGCGATCATCGGCGTGTTAGTAAGTCTTCTTTTGCCGGCGGTACAGTACGCCCGCGAAGCTGCAAGGCGCATGTCTTGCTCGAACAATCTTCGCCAATTTGCTTTG
>JBKJSI010000495.1:0-4066 GCA_046595915.1 Pirellulaceae bacterium | reverse complement strand
CTGGCGTCGACTGCTTGGGCGGCGGCGCCATCGATTTCATTCACCTGCTGGATGATGTTGGCAAACGCGCCGCGCCATTGATCGACAGGATATTCGGCATATTTGGCGGCGATTTGTTTGGCCGAGGTTGGATCAGACTCGCACATCTTGAGGTAAGCGGCGAAATAATCGTATTGCAGTTGCTCGGCAAGTTTGGATTTGTCGACCTCGCCGAAGACTTCGAGTGACTCTTCAATTCGGTCTTGGAGTAGCAAATAGTAGATCACCGCCATTTTATCGGCGTCACTGAGATTGCGTTTATAAGTGAGCACGGCCAGCAGCTTTTGATACTGGGCCAAGAAGGCGTCGTTGAGAATGGTGCGCTGAGGGCCAAGTTGATGCGCCCTGGGATTGATGAGGGGGCGATAGTCGAGGTGCTCGTAGGTTCGGCGTTCGATCGGATCGACAACCAAGAGCGGTGAGTTGAGAAATGCGCCAGATCGATTGACGAGTGCGTTTTGGAATCGCAAATACTCACGCATCACCTCCGGCGCATCATGCATGATGCTATAGGACCAAAGTATCGCGTGGAAGGCGTGTCGCGAAGCGAGGATCGCAACAGCCTCGCCAAAGAACTTGGCGGCATTCATCCGATAAGCGATTCGCGAAAGGTCGATGTTTTGGAGATTCTTGGTTTTAAGAAATGCGAGGACTTCGTCGTCAGTTCCATAGACAGAGACATAGTCCCATGACTCTTTATCGAAGTTCTTGAGCTGCGAGACGACGTTAAGAAGCTTCGATGGGATGCTCGTGAGCAACACGCCATCGCGCGAGACTTGGGCGCCGTAATGGGGCGATTCACCCGGTAGTGGAAAATAAAAGAAGTACTCGATTTGCTGCGTTGTATACGGTCCCAATGCCAGCGGAGTGCTGCGAGTCGCTTGGCCAAGGGAGATCGGCATCGCGCCTTGCGGTATTTGCGTGAGAACATCGACCCGCTGGTTGGACGACGTGGAATTCGTAACCACGACCTGGGAGCCGTAAACCGTGTGGACCAGGAATTCATCGGTGATGAACTTATCTACCTGAACGCCCTCGACCATTTGGCGCCGATCATCGGCGCGGAACAGATTTTGACTCACCAAGACGCTAGAAGTTTCCGCTCTAATTGCGGTAGGCAAAACACCTTCGTGAAAAATGATCATCGGCCCAGCAGCGCGGAGAGAATATTTTAGGCCATCGACCTTCTCCACATGCTTAGGCGACTCAAAGGGCAAATCGAGAACCGACAGAGCGAACATCATCTCGGTGAAATTGCTCGTCGCGTCAGAGAAATACTCGCTTAGAAACGGCGACTCGCCGTCATGGTCGACATAGTCGCGCCAAAATCGATTCGGCGGAGTGAGGGAGGCCATTTGATCGGCAATGCGAAGCTTGTAGTAATTGCTCTCCGCCCATTCCTCGGTATTGTCGAGCGGAATAAAGGGTTTCGGAGGAATGATTTGGCGATCAAAGTTGCCATATCCGTCAGCAAATCTGCCGGACTCTTTGAGTTTTGCGTACCGTTTCAATAATTCCTCTTGTCTTTCGCCTAACTCTCCACTCTTACTCTCCATTTCACCTTCCGCCTCTTTTTTTCTGTCCGACAGCAACTCCCAATCAGCGAGTTTCGCCGGCAAATCCCGCGCCTCTTGCGCCATAAACGTAGAAGACTTGAGTCGCGCGACACCAACATTGAGCTTTCTTCCTTCACCTTCATTACCTCTGCGGTCAAGGACGACGCTTTCACGCGAGCGCGGGGCGTCCTCAACTTCGATGTCCGATCTACTAGCAACCGCGTCCTTCGATGCGGGAAATTCTCCACCGTTGTTGAACCTCGCTGGAGTCTCATCACCAAACGGCACGGTCGCGCTTTCCACAGAGAGCACCTCCGTGGAGAAGTTCTTCTGCGACCCACGATCGATCTGGGTTTCCAGACTTCCAAAGTAGACGGCTGTCTTGTAACGCTGCGCATCGAGCGCGACATTCACCGGAATCATGTCGACCTGATCGCGCAAGAGCAGCCGCGTATTGGCCAACTCACCCGCCAATCGCTGAGCCAACAAAATTCGCTCGACGGTGTTAAGCCTTGCGTAATTCCAAGGCCGCGTAAACTCCGTCAGATCCGCGCCAAGCAAATAGAAGTCGAGAAAGGTCTTATCTTTTTTGTTCGCCAGGAAGGGCTTCACCAGAGCGGCGAAAAACGCGGGATCTTTCTTCATCAAAAAGAAGTGCAACTCGTGGCAAGCATACTGCGAGTACTTCGCCCGCTTCTCTTCCAGCTTGAGCGTTGGCCAATCGAGGACAAAGCCAAACTCCGTTAGTGTCGCGTTGCCTTTGGTCAGCGTTTGCTGCAAGCGAAACACGCTTCGCAAGTTGTCAAAGGGCTCGATCTTCGCGGTCGAAAGATCGGCAACCTCGAACGTTCCGCCGGTTTGCAAGATCGTGATTTTCCGTTGCTCGCTGAACGCTTGATCCGTCGGAAAAGCCTTGGCTAATCGCAAATCGAGAATCGTCGATTTCGTTTCCTCAATCGCGAGCTGTCGATATTCGGTCGATTCCGCATCGACCAAAATCACATGCACCCACTGCTTTTCGCCCAAGGCCGCGCGATCAATGGTGACTGTGCCATCTTCGACGGGTAAGTTCAAAGCAACGAGCGGACCATCGGCCAGGAAATCGAGATTGGGATATTCTCCGCTGAAAGTTGTTCCTTTGGTCTTTGCCAGGACATTAAATCGATCTTCGCTCGACTTCGGCTCCTCAACAGCCATCGGCGATGGCGCTCCAGCGGCGTCAAAATCGGCTCCTTCGGAGAGTTTCTCAAGCTCAGTCGCGGTCTTGCGAATAGACCAAGGATTTAAAAGTGAGCTCGGGCGCTCCAGCATATTGCCCGTGTATTTCTTCGCTTGTCTCCGATCCAAAATGTACTGGTATTCATCGCCGAGTTTGCGACCAGAGACAAATGCACTTTCCCAATGCGGCGAATAGTAAATGCCGAGCCCCGGCCGGGAGATCGCGCCGAGATACCACAACACCGAATAACTCGGCTGATAGCGCGTCGCGATTACATGCACTCGGGTGGTCGCGCTGGAATTGGCCACCATTGCAATGACTGCCTTGTCAGTCGACCTCAAGCTGGCGACGTGCGGCGAAGGATCGCGAGTTTGTAGTTGTCGCACTTTGCCAAGTACAACGCCGAACTTCTCTTCTCCAGCCGCGACTCGAATCGAAAACTTTTCTTCCGTCGACTTGATTCGCAACTCATAGTCACCCGCCGCTAGGTTTTTGGCGCAAACAAAATTATCTTCGAGCGAGAGCGCCGCGAAATGTTCGCTCACCAGTCCGCCGCTCGTCGATTGCACAAGCGAAAACTCCTCTCTCGATGCACTTGTCGCAGTACCGAGGTAAGGCACGCGAATGACATCGCCAGATTTCGCATGAATTTCGTCGCTAGCCAAGCGCTGATCAGAAGTTAATCCCCAAGTTCTTGCACCCGATAGACCTTCGCCGGCGGCTCGCGTCGGAACGCTAAAGTAGCTGATATCCGCTAGTTTCCCCAGTTCGGTGCGCCCGGCATCGTTCGTCTTGAGAGACATCTTGACTGCGTCACGAAAATCCTTGTGCTTGAGCGTAATTTCAAAAGCAATTTGCGGGCGCAACTCGCCCGTCTTGCCTCGGCATTCCAAGATATAGCCGCTTGGTGTTTTCAGCAGATGAAAATCATCGACAGCGGAACCGCGATCGATCTGATTCAAATCGAATGAATGGCTGTCCGAGAGTAGAACCGGCTGGTTCTTGAGAAAACTCTTCACCGAACCTTGCAGTGTTACTTTGAGCGTCGCCAATCGCGGCGGTGTCTGCAATTCATAGATGTATTCTTGGCTTTCGCTCAACTTGATCGCTTTGACTTCCTTGCTATTAGCGATGCCATCGAGATCAATGGAGGTGATCGTGAGCTTGGCCTCATCAAGCATCGCCAGTGAGACAGGTTTCCCATTGACCAGCAGCTGTGCGCGGACCGCAAGCTTGGCGGGCTCCCGCGAAC
>JBKJSI010000333.1:0-3704 GCA_046595915.1 Pirellulaceae bacterium | reverse complement strand
TAGTTCGATTTGCAGTGTTTCGTGAAAACCTTTCCGCCTGAATTTCGAATAGGAATTCAGGCGGATTTTGTTGGTAACCCACACAGTTCTATTCTCTACATCGGGCCCTACCCCATGCGCAAAGTTGGCTATTCCTTATCGTTCGTTTTGGCGATCTCCGCAATCTCCATGATCACTGGCTGTGAAACGCCGCCACCGGATACCGCTCCTCCTGCGGACAAAAAGCCTCGCAGCATGACCATTCCTGCCGAGGACGGCAAAAAGCCCGCAGCAGAAACGCCCGCACCAAAGTAAGCCGGTTTTGCGAGCTCCTGAATTCCGTGACAGAAGTTATCGTCACGTCTTTTCCCAGATCCTGGGTAGTCTGACTTTGATCGAGCCGAAGTTCCGACATGGAACTTCGGTTAACTCCTGTGCGGACGGCGAGTTCTATTGACGCAGGAAGTGATGTCGAATTAACTCGCATTACTTCACTTCTTTGCTGTCAACTTTGGCGGATTCGGCGAAAAAGTCGGATGTCCGCTTCATGGCGTTGAACAGGTGCTGTGCCACTGTGTAGTGCCCGCCGGTGTACCAGATGATTTCTGGCTCGCCGGCTGCTTTCCAGAATGACTTCGTGCAGTCGGGCGGAATGACTTCGTCATCTTTGGCGTTCATCATTAGCACGCGACGCCCGCGAAGAGAGTCGGCGTAGGTCAGCGGGTCGAACGGTTTGAGCGTTTCGATGAAGTCTTCTTTTGATTTTCCGAGCTTGATCCAATGCGCGCGGGGTTTGTCGAGCTCTTTCGATTCCCAGGCGATCTTGCCGAAGTCGCCGCCCGCCAGCATGAGGCAGACGTTGTTGAATTTGGGCTCGATGCCCGCTGCGAGGCCGCCGGTGATTCCGCCGAGGCTGATGCCGAAAATGCCAAGTTGCTCGGGGTCGACGTCGTCTCGGCGCGCCAAGAAGTCGGCGGCGCGGCGGATATCGAGGACCGCTTGCGTGAAGCCGAGAGCGGTTTCGCGAGGGTCTTGAGCGACCATGCGTTTGCTCGAGCCCTCGGGCCGGCGCTCGCCGTAGTAGGGCATTTTGAGGAAGAGGGCCACTACGCCGCGGTCGGCCAGGACATGGCAAAACGATCGCGCTAGCGGGAAATCACCGCCCAAAATGTGGAGCACGATCACCGCGGGCGCTTTCTTGCCCAGTTTCGGCGTTTTGGGGAGGTAGAGCTCCATATGCACGGTGTTGTTTTGCGGCGTCTCGGTCACCATCGGCGAGGGGAAGCGAACCAAGCTTCGGCTGAAGGTCGCGGTGAGTTCTTCCGGCGCGTCGATCTCGCAATCAAACGAGTCTTTGGCCAGACGGAAGCGCTCGGGGATTTTGATTTCGGCCGCGCCGGGCGCGAAGTCGATGCTGAACCTTTTGGCGGGTTCTTGCGCGCCCGCAAACGTTGGCGTTAACGCCAGGCAGACGATGAGGGCGAAGAGTATGGGCATGCGTTTCATGGTGGAGCGATCCCCAAAAATGAGCGTCTTCGGGTGGGTGAACGAGTTTGATTCTACCCAGAAATGCTGCTACGCTAATCCATCAATGGCGGCTTATGTTTGGGCGATTCGTTCTTGAAGTCGCGCGGAGGAGGTTGGTATGCCTGAAACGCTCCAGCGGCAGGTCGGATTCTCGCGGCGGATGGCGATGGGCCTTTCGGCGGGGATGCTGGGTGGGCTGTGGGCAAATTGGGCTCGGGCGGTCGCGGCGCCATTGGGCGGGGGCAAGGCGAAGTCGGTCATTCTGATTTTCAACTGCGGCGGGCCTAGTCATATCGACCTGTGGGATCCGAAGCCGGACGCGGGCGAGAATGTTCGCGGGCCTTTTTCGACGATTTCCACCCAAGTTCCGGGCATTTTTGTTTCGGAACTCTTGCCGAATCTGGCGAAGCGGATGGATAAGCTGGCGATCGTTCGCACGATCCATCACACGCAGGGCAATCACAATCCGGCGATGTATTACGCGACCACGGGCTATCCCTATCGCATCGATAACACGCTGATCAATCCGAGTGCGTCGGACATGCCGTGCCTTGGGACGCTCGTGGGATGGCTGGCGCAGCGGGATGGTTACTCGGGCGCGGTTCCGCCTTATGTGATCACCCCGTATCCGCACTGCGACTCGGACGTTTACATCACACCGGGGCAGTTTGGGAGTTGTCTCGGCGTGCGATTTGATCCGCTCGTCGTGAATGCCGATCCCGCGAAGAAGGATTTTCAAGTTCGCAATCTGGCGGCGCACAAGGATCTTTCGGGCGAGCGGTTACAGGCGCGGCTCAATCTGCTCGGTCAGCTTGGCGCGGTCTCGCATGTCAATCCCGCCGGGGCGAAACCGATGGAGGAGCATCGCAAGAAGGCGGTGCAGATGACGCTGTCGGGCGATGCTTCGAAGGCGTTTGATCTTTCGCTCGAGACGCCACAGACCCGCGAGCGTTATGGAAAACACAGCTGGGGACAGTCGCATTTGCTGGCGCGGCGGCTCGTGGAGGCGGGGTCGAAGTTTGTGACGACCGTGAACGGCCGGAGCATTATTTGGGACACGCACATCGATAACTTCAACAAGCTCAAGAAAAATCTTGTGCCGCCGATGGAGACCGCGTTTGTCGCGCTGATCGATGACCTCGAAGAGCGCGGGCTGCTCGATACGACGCTGGTCGTGTGGATGGGCGATTTCGGGCGGACGCCGACGATCAACAAGGATGGCGGGCGCGATCATTGGCCGCAGTGCGGTAGCGCGGTGCTGGCGGGCGGGGGAATTCGCGGCGGGCAGGTGATTGGGAAGTCAGATAAGTCGGGGGCGTATCCGGTCGAGCGGCCCGTGACGCCAAGCGATTTGAATGCGAGTGTTTTCGCGGCGCTGGGGTATGATTCGCAGGCGATCTCGTTTCACGATCTTGATAATCGCCCGTTGCCGCTATCGCGCGGCGAGGTTATTCGCGAGCTGTTTTGATGCGGCCCGGGCGGATCGATGCGGGTAGCCGATTTCGGGGGCTTCGGTAGAGCGCCCCCGCCACACGGGCTTATCGAAGCAACCCGAACGGGCGAGTTTGTACTAGTTCTTCACGTCTTTGACGATTTTGCATTCGTCGTATTTGATTTCGCTCAAGCGATCGAGGACGATTTTCGAATCGAACTTGGCGTCGGCGACGTGGATTTGGACGAGTTTGGTTTCGGGGTCGGCTTCGACGCTTTTGACGCCGGGGAGGGCGGCGAGTTCTTCTTTGATCGTATTGCAGCAGCCTTCGCAGGAGATGCTGTCGACCTTTACGACGACGACGGGCGAGCTGATGTCGGCGATCGCGGCGGGTGGGGTGCTGGTGGTGCAGCCGGCGAGGCCGAGGAGGCTTAAGGTGAGCACTAGGCTGGAGATTTTGTGCATTTTCGGACGTCCTGTTTGTAAACTTACGGTCGCTTGGGGGCTGCTCTTATGATAGCCCAGGGGGGCGGCGGGGGGAAAGGTCGAAGGTGGGGCGGTGAAGTTGAATGTTGGTGGCAATGGTGGCAACGTTGGCAAGCTCTCGGGATTGGTGGCAGCGCGGTGAAAAGCAACTTTTGAGAGGAGTGAGTTGGTGGCGGGGTGGCGGCCAACGCCGTTAACCCTTTTTAGGCGGCGGAGCGGAGTTCACGGGCTAGTTGGATTTGTTGTCTAGAAGCATTGATGATTTCTGGTGGCCCCGCCG
>JBKJSI010000253.1:0-11601 GCA_046595915.1 Pirellulaceae bacterium | reverse complement strand
GGCATGTTTCCAGAGCCGCGCCATCGTCGAGAGGAATGCGAGTCGATCGGAGATGCGTTGCGACTCGCCGACGAACGACCTAGAACTCACCGACGAGTCGCAACGCATCTCCGATCGACTCGCATTCCTCTCGACGATGGCGCGGCTCTGGAAACATGCCGGCGTTCGACTTCACAAGCGGCTCCGCAATGGAAATGGCCATAGCGAAACTCGACCTGGTTGGTCCACGGAGGAAATCCGTTCGCTGCTAGTCCACTGGGCCGATCAGGCGATCAGCAATCGCCGTGGCCTGTCGCGTTTGCTAGATCAGGTGAGCAATTACAAGTTGCCCAAGCCGCGCGGCGACCAAACCTCGCTCGTCGAATATGACCAGCGGCGGCTGATGAAAGAATCGCTGCTTGAGCGTGTAATCGTCACCATGGTGGAGACCGCCGACGCTGAGCGATTGATCCTCGCCGCCGCGGAAATCGCGGCCCCAACTCCGACGGCGGATGATCCTCATGCGCCTGATGCCGAAGCGGTGTCGATGTTTTCGCTTCTCCTCTCTGGCAACACTCAGGGTGTGGTCGAAGCTTTGCCGCGCTTGCTGGAATCGCTTAGCGCCAAGCCGCTCCTCTACGTTCCGCTATCGCGCGGCGGTGATCCCAAAGACATCGTGGCCGCGCGGATTCGCCAGCGAACGTTACATGACCTCTTAGTCTGGCTCCCCCGACTGGGCCTGCTCACCGAAACCTGCCGTTTAGTCGAAATGGCTCGCGAGATGGAGCGGAATCATCCTGTGGGCGCCGGCGCCATCACCGAATACGACGAACTTTTCCGCATCGGTTATCGGGCGCTCGTCGAAGAGATCGTCGCTTCTAGCCAAACCTGGGATTCGGCATCGCTGTCCGATGACGATTCGCCCGCTCAAGCGCTCGTCTCCAGCCTGGAACAGTTGACCGAGGCGCTGCTAACCAGTTGGCTCGCACATAGCCGCACTTTGCGGCTCTCCGTGCTCGAAAAAGCCAACGATAAAAAGCCCTGGCAAAAACTGGTGAGCTTCATTGAAAAATATGGCGCGGAGCTTTTCACGCAGCCTTTTCTCAACCTAGGAAACTTGCGAGCGATCTTACATCAGGGCGTCGATCAGTGGCTGACCCAACTGCAAGAAGATCCCAGCGGCGTGGAAGACGCACCGCAAAAGCTCCTCGCCGATTTGGAAGATGACAAAACACGCAAACTCATCGTTGAGCAACTGTCGCTGGTGCTCGAAGCGGTCATCGAAAATTACGATGAGTATCGCGACTACAACAGCAGCACGACGAATTCCGATCGTGGTGAAATGCTCTACATGCTGCTCGACTTCTTGAGGCTGCGAGCCGAGTACGAGCGCATCTCTTGGAATCTTAAGCCCGTCATCTTGGCGCATGAGATCTTGGTGCGGCGCGGGCATGATGAAGCGGCTCAGATGTGGCGCCGCTCCCTCAATGAGCGAATCAGCGAAGAGGCTGATCGCTACATGACGCGTTTTGCTGAGCTGCAAAAAAGATACGCCATGCGGATGCAGTCAATCGCGGACCGCCTCAGTGAACGATTTGTGCGCCCTTTGAATATTGATAGCCTTAGGGCCTTGGTCGACCCGGCGATTCAAGAGGCCCGAGGTGCGGGCCACGAGGGAGCGTTCCTCCGGCTGCAACAGGAAGTCGAGGAACTTGGCCGCGGTCACCCCGGCGCGGGACTCAATCCGCCGCCTTGGATTTCGGCGCTCGATGACGAACTCGAACGCTGCACCCGTCCCGCCTATGAGGATGCCGGGTCCGTTCAGCTTTTGGAGCTGGCTCCACGAGTATTGCTGAGTTACGAGGAAACGCAACGACAGCTTGATGAGTGGTCGACGCGGGAATGAAGTGCTTTCGATGCTAGCAGTTTTTGCTTAAACGAAAGGTGTCTAGTCGTGATTGATCGTGACGTCATGGCGCAGAATTGCTAGAACCGCCAGCAAGCGACGGCATCAAAGCGGCGAACGGAGATTCGCCGACGAGTACTTACTCGCGACAAAAAGGATTCGCCAAGGATGGTTCCAGCTTTTCGCTCGCCCAGGATCGTGCTTGGGCTCGTCGCGGCGATGCAGATCGGTAGTGGAGTCGCGCTGACTTTCTTCTGTCACGAATTCTTCAAACTTCTTCAGATTCCAAGGCCCGCGATCTTGCTTCCGTTCCAAATCTGGGGAGCAATGGGGATCATGATGGGCCTGGGAATCGTGGCGATCATCGAACGACCGCTGCGGCATCGCGCGGTGCTGCGCCTCATCATGGCTTGCAAATTTGTTGCAGGCGTCGCTTGCCTTCTGGCAACCGTTGTGAAGGGGCTGGATGCGAGTTTCGCGCTGGCGGGTTTCTTGCTAGAGCTTGCGCCCGCGGCGGGAATCATGAGTGTCTTAGTGGAGCTTTCGCTGCTCCGAGAGTCGAGATGGGAGCCGCGATTTTGGCGAGTGTTTCTAGGAATTTACGCACCACTCGCGCCGCTCGTGTTTTTACTTTGCATTACGCTCGGCGTCGGATCGCTGCCAGTACTTGAATCCGCTCGCAGCTACGGGTGGCTTGCCGAGGTCGCAGTAACGGATATGGAGCCCGTTCGGGAAATCAAGTCCATCAAAGAGATCGTTTGGAAAAGGTTGCCCAGTGCATTTCCGATGACCGGCGGAGCGGGGCTTGAGTATCGCTTGGCGCCGGCGCTGGGTGGCCTCAAGTTCACCGATCCGGTTGCCATGTTGGAATTGCCCGATGACTCCAGAAGGTATTTGGTGACAGAGCGAACGGGCAAGGTAGTGCTCGTGACGGGAATGACGAAATCGATATTCCTCGATCTTCGCGCTGGCGTTCACTATGGCCCTTTTTCTCCAGAAGAGGGGCTACTTAATTTCGTGCTGCATCCCGGCTATGCCGATCCGGCATCGAAGGGTTTTCATTCGGTATTTGCGTACTACACGCGCATGTGGGAAGGCAAGTCTTGCAATTGCTTGGCGCGCTTTCGCGTGACGGATGATGGCAATTCAGTTGATGCCTCGACCGAGGAGATTCTCTTCTGTCAGGGTTATTCCATTGCGGTGCATCATGGCGGTGGATTGGCATTTGGACCCGATGGTTTTTTGTATGTCGGTGTGGGTGACGGTTTTTGGGGTGCGCCAAATCTAAATGCCCAGCGGATCGACAAAGGATTTCATTCAGGCATTCTTCGCATTGATGTCGATCGTCAAGGCGGTGAAGTGAGTCACCCTATAAGGCGCGCACCCGAAAATGGCGCCTCCTTCAACTACATGGCGCCGAACGACAATCCTTTTCTATCGCCCGATGGCGCGCGGTTAGAGGAATTCTTTGCGATCGGCTTCCGCAATCCTTGGCGGATTTCGTTCGATCGCAAGAGCGGCGAACTATGGGTGGCCGATTCGGGGTTTGAGCATCGCGAAGAGATCAATCGCGTCGCCAAGGGGGATAATGGCGGCTGGGCTTATCTCGAGGGAAGTGTTTCCACCCGGACTATCCATGATCAGCACTTGCCGCGCCCTGAAAAGCTTCTTGGACGCGAGATTGCGCCGGTCTATGAGTATCCGCGCAGTGTCAGCTTCTGCACGGTCGGTGGATTCTTATATCGCGGAAAGGCGCTGCCAGAGCTTGAGGGGAAATTTGTCTTTGGAGACGTGAGCGGGCAAGTCGCGGCGCTTTGTCTCGATGCCGAAGGAAAGTTCGAGAAGAAGATTTCGATTGGGACGGTGCCTCAGCCGCTGATGGCGCTTTGCTCACTCGCAGAAGATGCCGCGGGGGAGCTCTATGTGCTTTCGACGAAGGAAATCTCCAAAGAAGAGGGGGTGATTTACAAGATCGAGCGCGGGCCAAGTCAAGCGAATGCGGAAATCCCGCGTAAGCTCAGTGAGACCAAGCTCTTTGCGGATCTGAAGAATCTGACGCCTGATGCGGCGCTAACCCCTTACGAGATCATTGTGCCCTTTTGGTCTGACCATGCGATCAAGTCAAGGTTCGTCGGGACGCAGCTCGGATATCAGGTTCGCGGCAAGCCGGGTCAACTGTTAGAAATTCCCCCTGGGACCATCTTCGTCAAACACTTCGATTTTCCCACCGATCTGCGAAGTCCGCAGCAGACGCGCCGGCTCGAAACGCGCGTGCTCGTATTTACCGTCGATCGAGGTTGGTATGGCTTGACCTATCGCTGGAACGCCGAAGGAACCGATGCTGAGCTTGTCGACGATGCTGAGCAAGAAACCCTGCTTGTCACCCAACTTGACGGGTCCATTCGGGAGCAGTTGTGGACCTTCCCCGATCGGCATTCCTGCCTCGCTTGTCACAACGCCGTAAGTGACGGCGCGCTGGGTTTTTCGTATCGGCAGCTTTCGATGTTTGACGCCAAGTTTCATGATCCCATTCCCAATGCGCCCTATGAGGCGAAGGATCAAGGGAATCAGTTGGAGCGCATGCGAGACAGAGGCATTTTCACGAGGGAAGCATTGGCATGTGATTTGAACGATTTACGGCCGTTGGCGGCAACGAACGATGAATCCCGATCCTTAGAGGATCGGGCACGATCGTATCTCGACGCGAATTGTTCCTACTGCCATCGCAACGGAGTTTGGTACAGCTCATTCGACGTGAGATATGAAATTCCGCTTGCCGATTCGCAGCTGATGAGCGAACGGCTTCTCAAGCACTTCACCGATTCGACCAATGGTAAACCGGTCTCTGACGCGAACCCCGCTTGGGCGATTAAACCGGGCTTGCCGCAGGACTCCTTCTTGCATCGTCGTATGAACACCACCGAAGTGGGCCGCCGCATGCCGCCGATCGGGCGCGAGGTTGTTGACGAACAGGGAGCGGACGTGGTGCGGGAGTGGATCCTGTCGATGAAGAAACCAGAGGAGGGGGCGGCTCGCAGTGCGGTGAAACCGGCTGAGGGGGTTTTGAGTCAGGAGCCGGTTTCGAAGTGAGCATTAGGGCATTCCTGCACCGCGAAGGGCTCGCTCGGTCGGGCTGGCAAGTCTCGGCGACGGCATGTGAAAAGGGCTTGTTTTTCCAATCTGGCTATCTGGCCAATCTGGCCACCTCACGGGGCGACTTGGCCTGATTGGTGGCCTGATTGGTGGCCAGGTTGGGCGGCGGGGGTTGGTGGCAGGTGGCGGTGGTGGCGGGCTCTCGTGGCAGGTGGCGGAGGTGGCGGTTGGTGGCGGTTGGTGGCGGTTGATGGCGGAAAGGAGTTGTTGGCTTGTGGCCGAGGTGGCTGCCTCTCGTGGCAGGTGGCTGCAGGTGGCCGAGGTGGCCGAAAGCGGGCGCAGTTGCAGTTGCAACTTGATTGCTTGGTTTTTTGCAAATTGTTTTCAATGCTTTTTTAACCGCGAAGGACGCAGAGAGAGCGGAGGGGATGGTATTGTGTGCGAGGCTGGATACTAGCTACATGCCAGTACTCATAATAAGCCGATTGGTGGTTTTCCACTCTCTGGGAAAGGTCTCGCGTGCCGGAGACATTGATACGCAACGTGGGTTCGAAGCGAGCGGTCTTGTGATGATTACAGAGACGCTCTTTCGCGGAGCGAGAGGCGGCTATATGGATCGCACTTCGGCACTCACTGGCTGTCTCTTGGGAACTGCCGTGGGAGATGCGCTGGGGCTGCCTTATGAGGGGCTTTCGCCGTTGCGGGCGCGGCGATTGTTGGAGGAGCCTACTCGGTATCGGTTTTTGTTGGGGCGGGGGATGATTTCGGATGATACGGAACATGCTTGCATGACGCTTGCGGCTTACTGGGAGGCCAACGCGGATGTTGAGTTGTTTCGGAGATCGCTGGCGTCATCGGGGGCTCTCACGGAGGCACAGAGACACGGAGGGGGAGAAGTAGAAGTGTTTCGGCGGTCGTTGGCGCGGAGGCTGCGGTGGTGGCTGGCGGCGATTCCGGCGGGGGTGGGGATGGCTACGCTGCGGGCTGTCTTGCGGCTTTGGATTGGTTTCTCGCCACAGCGGAGTGGGGTTTGGTCGGCTGGAAATGTGGCGGCGATGCGGGCCGGGGTCTTGGGTGTGGCGATGGATGATTTAGAAACGCTGCGCGAGTTTGTTTTGGCACAGGCGGTGATGACGCATCGTGATCCCCAGGCGTTTTATGGGGCGCTGGCGATTGGGGTGGCGGCGCATTTGGCGGCGCGACGAGAGCAAATTGTCGCGGAGGAGTTTTTGGAGCTCTTCACAAAGCTGGTTGGAGCGGAGGGCGCCGAGATGATAGCGCTGGTGGCGCGAAGCGCCGAATCGTCCGCGCGGGGTGAGTCGGTGGAGGAGTTTGCGAAAGCGCTGGGCTTGGCGCGCGGTGTGAGTGGGTTTGTGAATCACACCGTGCCGGTGGTGATCCAGGCTTGGCTGAGGTATCCGGGCGATTTTGAGAAGGCGGTGCAGGGGGTGATTCGGTGCGGGGGTGATGCGGATACGACGGGGGCGCTGGTGGGCGGGATTGTTGGTGCGGCGGTGGGCCAAGAAGAAATACCCAGGTTGTGGATTGATGGACTAATCGAGTGGCCGCGATCGGCGCCCTGGATGCGGAAACTAGCGGAGAATTCCAAGCCAACCGAGTTATTTTGGCCGGCGCAATTGGGGAGAAATGTGGTGTTCTTGGCGGTGGTCTTGATTCACGGCTTTCGAAGGCTTTTGCCACCTTACTGACACCGACCGATCGCAACGCTTGACCCACCTTCCAATATGCTATAAAAATAGCACGTGCTAAAAAGATGACACATATCATGGCACTTTCCTCCACGCAGAATCGGATGTTGACAACGCACGAGGAGTCTTGGATCGATGGCTAAAGACCCCCTGGATGTCGGTAAGCGATCGCGCGAGATCGTGGAGATTTTGTACAAGCTCAGCGAAGGCTCCGTGTCCGATGTCCGCCTAGAAATCCCTAGCCCGCCGAGCTATTCGGCGGTTCGCGGGATTCTCAATGGGCTTGTTTCCAAGCGAATCCTCAAGACTCGGCAGTCGGGGAAGAAGCTGCTTTATCGGCCCACGCTGGCCCAAGAGTCCGCCGGGCGCGGCGCGCTCCGGAAAGTGCTTGATAGTTTTTTTGATGGGAAGCCGAGCAGCCTGATGGCCGCACTGCTTGAGGATTCATCGCGCCAGTTGACCCATGAAGAATTGACTCGCCTCAGTCGAATGATCGCTGAAGCGCGCAAGCTGGGGCGCTGAATTGAACGGCGCTGAAAACCGCCAACGCATTCCAAAAAAAAGGATTTCCCGATGCAGACCGTCGTTAACCTGCTCGAAACCTTCGAGTGCCGTGTCGCGCTGGGGCTGACTTGGCTTTGGGGCCTGGGCGTCGCGGTTGACTTGCTGCTGAAGCGTCATTCGGCGGCGGCACGACGTGACCTTTGGCTCTCTATCTCGGTTGCTGCGGCTTGTGTTCCGCTGATCGTCGCCGTCGCGCCGACTTGGAGTCTTGGATTAGCTCGCGACTCGGTGAGTGCAGCTCCAGGTTTTTCGAGTGCGTCAGCGCCGATAGAAGTCGCCTCGCGGACATCTTCATCTGGCGAAACGCCCATCGGCAGGAAGTCGCCAAGTACTCTTCCTGAAAACGAATCTGCTGAAAGCGAACCTGTAGTAGCGGCGCCCCAAGGTGACTTGACCATTCCGTTTCGCCCGACACATGCAGCGCCCAGCATAGCCACTCTCGCCGCGCGCATCGCCTCTATCCCGACTCGTATGATCCTGCTGACCGCTTGGCTAAGCGGTGTAAGCATCTCCCTTCTGCTATTCGTTCGCGACTCTTTGGCAACGAAACGGGTTCTGCGCGCCGCCAAGCCGATCATGTCCGACGAACTCCAGGCCGTCGCTCGCGCGGTGGCGAGCCAACTTGGTCTCAAAAATCCGCCTCGCATCCTAGAATCCGATGCGCCCTGCGTGCCGGCCTGCATCGGAATACTACGTACAAGGGTGCTGCTGCCGCCGAATTGGCGAGACTGGAATAAGGAAACACTTCGTGGCGTCTTGGCGCATGAGTTCGCCCATATCCTTCGGCTTGATCTGCCGATCCAAGCATTTAGCCTGCTCCTGGGTGCGTTTCTCTGGTTGCACCCGATTTCGTGGTGGGCAAACTGGCGGATGAGAGTCGAACGCGAACGAACTGCCGATGACCTGGCTCGCGGCGTCTCCAATAGGCCCTCCGATTTTGCTTTGGCATTGCTCGAAGCGGCACAAGCCAAACCGCGCCGCGCACTTTCACTGGCCGTATCGATGTCGGGGGCGACGCCGCTGGAAAACCGGGTTCGGCGGATTTTGGATGACCGTATTCCGCGGGAGCGGCCATCGCTGCGATTTCAGTTTTGTTTATTGGCTGTACTTGCTGCGGCTGCCATGGGAGGTTCGACTCTGACGCCGTTCGTGAGGTCGAGTACGGCTCAGGACCGTCCTGCTGAGACTACTGCTAATGTTTTGCAGGACGCTGCGCTTGGGAAGGCGCCGCTTCGATTTGATGAAGTGGAGGTCGCCGGGAAGGTCATTAACGTCGATGGGACTCCTGCAGAGGGAGTCGAAGTTCTAAGTCGCGTCGCAGATCAACGAGCAGCGATTGCGAAATTTCGAATCATTTCCGTGAGAACGAATCAAGATGGCAAGTTTGCGTTTGCCGTTCATCGAGATCAATTAGCGCATCTACAATTACTGGCAGTCGCCAAAGACTCCAGGTTTCAAAGATTCTTGAAATCACCTTTCAGCGACGCTCCTAGTCGCGAGTATTGGAAAGAGATTGTGCTCGAGCTTGAAGAAGCGAAAGCCGTTGTCGCGACGGTACTCGATCCCGATGGAAAGCCCGCGAAGGGCGCAGAACTCTGGCTGGAATATGAGTATCCGGCGCCTCAACGGGACTCCGAGCTGACCGACGAGCGAGGGCAGGTACAACTTTGGATTCCGAATGGACTCGTTCCCAATTCGGCGATCGCTTCGCTTGATGAAATCGGCGTTGATTACACGACGTTTCGACAAGCGGAGAATATTGCCAGCCCTCGAACCGCCCCCGCCGTGATTCCGGATGCTTTTGAACTCAAGCTGGTTCGCAACGTCGAAATCTCGGTCAACGTTGTCGACGAAATGGGCAATCCTTTAAGCAGAGCAACGGTGTATTCTTCGTTCCGCCGCCCCGGAAGGCGGGAATTCTTGGTTCGTGGCGACCACTTACCCAAATATCTTCAGTGGATGACCAATGAAAAGGGGGAAGCAAGGGTGTTTGCGCCCAGCGATGTCAACGAACCGGTCAGTGTCAGCGCAAGTTTGGCGAACTTTACGCCTGTCGAAAGAATGGGAAGACGTTACTCGGGCATGAACAACAATGATCCGACGGGCTTTCTCTGGAACCCCGCCAAGCCCGAGCCGGTCAAGATCGTGATGCGAGATACGCGCGCCTTTCAAACAATGCTTCGGGGTCGTGTGGTTGACGCCAAGGGCAATCCGCTTGCCAACGCCTCGGTTGCCGCTTCCGGCCAGGGCTTTCAGCGCCCGATGCCGTTCCACAAGAACTCGACCTACACCGACGCCAAGGGCGAGTTCTCACTTTCCGTCGCAAAGAACATGTTCTATTCGCTCTTCATCGAAACAGGTGACCATCTTGCGGCACAGAGATCGTTCACGATCGCCGACTCGGCGCCACGTGAGCCGGTGGTCATTCCGCTGGCGCCTGCAAGGGCGGTTACGATTCGAGCGATCGACGCTACCACTGCAAAGCCTGCTCCCGATTGCCCGATTCAAGTCTCGCTGACCACTCTAAGTGAATATCAACGGCGCTATGTCGCGGGCGATGAAACGCCGAAAATCCATACCGACTCTTTAAGCGGCGGGCGACTCGCACCGAGCACCTATGTCTTCCGCGGCGTCACTGATGAAAGCGGAGAGGTGAAGCTGTTTCTTCCTGAAGGTCAATATCAGGCCGTTTCGTTCACTTCAGGGCAAATGAATGACGAAAGGCAGTTTCAGGTTCGCGATCAAGACATGGAAGTTGAAATCTTAGCTTACGCCGCGGGACTAGTTCCCGGCGCCATGTTAATTCGAGCGGATGTCAAACTTCCCAAAATTCCTTTCAAGGGAACGATCACCGACGAGCGTGGGAACCTGTTGGCGGGCGCGACGGTGTGGCTGCAATCGCGTATCCCTTTAGCCAGGGTCGGGACAGAGAAAACGGCGACTGACGCAGAAGGGCAGTTTGAATTTGACAGGGATCCGCGTGCGACCCTCCTTCAAGTCGTTTCGTTAGATAAGACCATGTCGGCCGTGGTGAATATTCCAACGAACGCACAGGAGTGGACTCTGAAGCTCACGCCCGCACCGCGCGTGATTGGGCAATTGATTGACGCGAAGACGAAAAAGCCGATTGTTGGCAAAAATGTTCAAGCGCAACGACGCGGCGGAAATGGTTGGAGCGATGGCCAAATATGGGCAAAATCAACAACCGATGATCAAGGTCGATTTATTCTAACGCCGCTGATTCCCGGGATTCACTATTCCATCGACATCACCGAAGGCGACATTCGTGATCTGAGCACTTATCGCTCTGCCAGTTGGGCGAGTGTTTTTCTCGAAAATGCTGGCCAAGCATTCGATCTTCGGGAGATGCACATCTCGGACGATGAATGAATGCAGTTCAAATGGCAGTGGCCAGTGAAGGTGACATGGAGGATGTTGTATCCGCGCGATTTTGAGAACACGGTGGATTCGTGGGCTTTGGGAGTGGCCGCGGACGGTGGGTTGGATGGAGCGGTTAGCGCGCGAGGAGAAGCCGGTCGAAGTTTTTTGGTTGGCGCAATTCGCGAGGAATGTGGTGTTTTTGGTGGTGGTGCTTGGGCATGGGTTTAGGCGATGTTTGCCGCCTTGGTGAGTTAAGATAGCTGCGACGCAGTGTGGCTAGTTTCGGAGATATGGTAATGCATCATGAGCTTCTTGGTGAAATCAAAGACGTCGGCGGCGAGCTTTCGGCTATAGTCGTCTACCAAGGACGTAGTATAAAAATAAGTATCTATTTGGATGGTGAGACGGTCGAAAAGGTCATCGCTGTGACCGCCAGAATTGTCGGGCAATTGACAGCGCTAGACGAACTGGCCAAACAGATCATCGTGCGAGATTTGCGGGAAAACTACAACGACAACTGGCGTGCCTACGATGAGTTGATGCCAGATAAATCTTTGAAGAAAACAACGAATCCAGAATTGTCGGAAGCGGAATTCGAATCGCGATTCTCTTTGAAATCGATCCACATGACGGGCTGCGATGGCGTCGAATTCGACTATGGCAAGTCGGATTTGTTTTGGGGCCATACGGTATCTGTGGAATCGTTTGTTGGTGAAGATTTCAGTAAAGCAATAGCCAAGTGTGAAGGTTGAGAATCTTGCGGAGCGCGGTCCACCACAACGTTAACAAGACTTCGTGCGGGCGTTTCCCGCAATCCAGGATTAGCTCGGGCTTTCGGTCCTTGATGTTGATGGGTGACCGGTTACCGGCCTGCGCGGAGTACTGCCGACCCTGGCCCCCTCTATCCTGTCATTTATACACAAGTCCTCCTTTGGACTGTAAGACATCTCCGGAATTGGCACGGGATTT
>JBKJSI010000238.1:0-14074 GCA_046595915.1 Pirellulaceae bacterium | reverse complement strand
ATCTTGAGGTCCGATAGTGTGAGGACAACAGCGCCGTAGACGTCAAACACTCGGTCAATGGAATTGCCATTGATCGTTGTTAACCCCATACCCGTCCCAGTGATGGAAATATTCGAGTTGATATCTAAATCGCCCGTCGTACCGTTTTCGTCTGTGGCGCCTGCGATTGTCAGCGTATAAGTTCCCGCCGCAAGAATGATCGTGTCATCCCCCGCCGTATTGTTGGCCGCAATGATCGCTTCGCGCAGCGAAATGCCCGAACCGCCTGGAGTGCCCTGAAGCGCCGCAATACTAGAAGTCGTGCCATCGTTTTCATCCGTAAACGTCGTGACGGTAATCGTCGCCAAAGTGTGATTCCAATATGGCTGACCAGTAAACAACTGCGATGTAAATTCCGACGGCGCACTCGTGAAAAACTCAAACTCCCAGTCGCCGCCTAAATTAGCGGCGCCCGTGAGGTCATCACTTCCCGCCACATCCGCACCAGTCAGTTCCGCGAGTTGCAAGAGCAAGTTTTGTCCATCACCGCTTGCCGCCACATTGCAGCCAAAAATCGCTAGATCTGCATCGTCAGTGAAATGAGTCGCCAAATCACGCCAGGCGCCCTCCATCCCGCGCAGCGACTCACCCGTCACAAAATCGGAACCAAGTTGAAATCCTCCATCCGTACCGTGAGACAGAATCGAGAGCGACGAGATTTGGGAATGCGAGGTCTCTGCCCAATCGCTCACTCGTTCAAGCAGGTCATTTGCCGACTCAGCTTGGCTGTCATAAGTGAAAATCACCGAACCGGGTTTTGCCGCCGCCGCAAGCGCGTCGCTGTCTTCTAATCGTGAATCCAATAGCACAATCTCGACCGGCGCAAGGTCTGTCGCATCGCTCGGCGCCGAACTGCTCATTTCAACGGATGCAACGTCACCTTGCTCATTACTGCCGCCATATTCCGCAATCAGTGAATCCACATTAGCGATCGTCGCATCAAGCATCGCCGATGCATCGGAGGGAATTTCAGCGCCGCTGCTTGAGCCAAAATCGAGTTCTGCATTTGGGTTTGAAAAGTGCTCAGAGGACAACCACTCACTTTGAATGTCCGAAGTTTCTTCACCGCCGAAGTTCAGATCACTAGCTTCTTGAGTGAAAGATTCACCCGCTGCATCTTGATCTTGCGATGGGCTGCTCGCTTCACCGTCCGCAAGTGCCGTGACGGCATTCACTTCGGCGGCCTCAGTCGCTTCAGCATCTACTGCGGCTTCATCTAGCATTAAGGGAGTGACGCTATAGAGAATCCGTTCCTCAAGCGTGCGCGCGCTGATGCGACGGGGCGTCGACTTGTCGCGTTCAGCCCGGGGCGTTGCCTCGCTCGACTGAAGTTGATCCCAAATTGTCGAAAGCAATTCGTGAAGATTCTTCATTTGCCCATCCCAAACTCATTCGAGGCGCAATCACGGCGCTAGGCGCCGCAGGCGCGTAATGCGACCTACATCAATCAAACCTACGTCGCCATCGTGACAAGAGGGAAAGACCTGGCGGCCTCCGCAGACTTTGCCGCCTGGGGCAGCTGTGCCGTTTGTTGCGCCGATGCCGCTATTAACTGTTATGCACCTAGATCACGAGACGTACTCAACTCCCGTAGTCCTCTGTGCAGGGGATTCCTTCATTCGCGATTGGCGAGTGTCCGAATTGCTGAATGTCGGAGGTATTACGGTGCCACCCCACTTAGAACTCATAGGGCTTATAACGATAATGTCCCCTCGCAAGAGGCAGTTACTCGCTTGGCTATTGCCTATTCTGGCGATTGTGGTGCTTTGTGCCGCATGGGCAGTTCGCGTTGCGCCGTTCAAGTCAACCCAGCCCGCAAAGCCCCTGCAAACTAAAAGTCTTCAGCTTCTGTCGCTTCGAGCAAAGCAGCCCATCACGGCGTCAGTACCCGTTCCGGCGAACAATGCCGCTGAACTCCATGCCGAAACCCCCATGCTTGATTGGTCGCCGCCGCTGGAACCGATTAGGCGATTAAAGGTGACGCCAAAAGTGGCCGGAGACAACGGCCAACTGCTAGCAGACAATTCTCGACCCACTGTTCGAGCTCAACAAATCAGTACACCCAAACGTGAAATATCCGTTTTGCGAACTCGACTTGCAAAACCCTCGAATTCGACGATCAATACCGACTCAGACGATTCTGTGCTGAATAGACCGCTTCGGAATCGAACCAATGAACAAGGCCACCGGGAGAATGTAACGCCTGACGAGACTTTGCCGACCGATAACGACAAGCCATTAAGGCGGCTCAATGTTCAATCCAAAACCGGAGAGTCGGTCGAGCCCCAGGAATCGAAAAAAATCGAACCTCTCGATTGCTGGTGGCAATCCGAAGTTCCCACCGCGCTGAGACCAAGCGACAAAAAATGGACCATCCAGCTCGATGACCTGCTGGTAATGGCGCTGCAGCATTCCGATCTCGTCCAATCGATGCGACTCGAGCCCCTCATTCAACAAACGGAAATCGCGGTGGCCACCGCCGCCTTTGATCCAGCGGCGTTTGTCGAATCCAAATGGAATGACCTCAATGACCCGGTCGGCAATACGCTGACCACCGGCGGTCCAACACGCTACAAAGACAAAAACGTCGAAAATAGTGCAGGCATCCGTCAAAAAAATCGCCTCGGCGGCAGAGTTGAAGCGGCGCAAGAGCTCAACCTGCGCGACACCAATTCGGTCTTTTTCATCCCGAAAAATCAAGCCAACACCCGGATGGTGCTCAGCTATACGCAGCCTCTCTTGCGCGGCGGAGGACGCTGTTACAACGAGGGCTTCATCGTCCTCGCCCAAATTGACACCGATATCGCGCGGCGGCAGCTACAGCAGCGACTGCAAGATCATCTGCTCGACGTCGCGGATGCGTATTGGACACTCTACTTAGAACGCGCCCGGTACGTCCAACAGCTCCATGCGCTGGAACGAACCGTTTCGATCCAAGAAGAACTAGAGGCCCGGGCCGAAATCGATGTCGTCCGCAGCCAAATCCTTCGCGCTCGCGGCTCAGTCGCCCAGCGCCGCGCAGCCGTGAAACGCGCCGAAGTCGGTGTGCGAAATCAAGAAGCGGTCGTCTGGTCCCTTACCAACGCGCCCGACTTGGTGAACCGCAAAACGACCGAGATTCTGCCCACCAATGGCCCCGATTGCCGCCCTTTACCAATCACGTCAGAGGGAAGCGTCGTGGAGGCGCTCAACCGCCGTCCCGAAGTGGCAGTGGTCTTCGAAAAAATCCACGCCGCACAAACTCGCCTTGGCATTGCCGAGCATGAGCTCCTGCCAACGTTGAACTTAGTCATGCAAACGTATGTTCACGGCCTCACCGGCGATTACGATGTCGGCAGTTCATTGTCGCGTCAATTCGATACGGGCGCACCCAGCTATTCCGTTGGCCTCTCCTTTCTAATGCCCTACGGGAACGCCGCCGCGAAAGCGAATCTCACCAAGCGCCAACTAGAAATGAGTCAGCTCGCTCACGAACTCAACGCGACGCTCAAGCGAGTGACGGTCGAAGTCGAAAATGCTCTGCGCGACGTCGACGCAGCTCAGGCTTCGATTGCGGGCAACAAGGAATCACTCGATGCCGCCGCGGCGGAACTAGATTACCTACTAGATCGTTGGCGAATGCTCCCGGGTGAAGACCGACTCGCCAGCCTCCTTCTCGATGAAGCCCTCGGCGCACTCGATCGCCTTGTCGCAGCCGAGTCGGCCTATGCCCAGTCCCAAGTCGACTATGCCCTTTCGATCACACGCTACAAACGGGCTGCAGGCATGCTTCTGCAAACCTACCCGGTCACACCAGATCGCCAAGCGGTGACGCCTTCCAGGCTCTCCGAGCCGGAACCAGTACCACCACCTGCACCGGGCAGGACTGCGAGAAATCCCTCTCGCGCCATGAGGTAAAACCATGTCGACTCTCTCCACCAAAGAATTGTCAATCGCATCCACGCGGCGCAATCCGGCGAAGATCCTCTATTTGGTTCCCGTCTCGTTACTCTTGCTAGGTGCAGGCGGTCCCGATGATCCACCCACGATCCGCCGCAGCAACCAGAAACAAATCGCCGGTTTTACCGAACCAGATGCCCTGATCGCCGTCGCGACCGCCGAGACCGGCATCCTCGAAAAGATCCATGTCAAAGAGGATGAGCATGTCGAAGCCGGTCAACTCCTCGCATCACTCGACGACGATGTCTACCGCGCCCAAGTCGCCATCGCCGAACAAGAAGCGAAGGCGATGGGCCGAATCAAAGCGATGCAAGCCGAACGCGAATTGCGACAACGCCGCCTCGGCAAGCTCCTCACTTTGGAATCACAAGGCAAATCTCATTCCGAGGAAATCGATCGCGCCCGCGCCGATCTGGCGGTTTCCGAAGCCCAACTTGAGACGGCCCTTGATGACCAGCGGCTTTTCGAGTTGCAACTTGAGCGAGCCAAATTGCAGCTGAAAAAACGCTCCATCTTTGCACCAGCCGCAGGCGTCATCATCGACGTCCACAAGCGAGCTGGCGAATACCTCTCGCCTACCAGCCCGCAACTATTGCAACTCGCGCGGCTAGATCCTTTGCGAGCAAAATTTCTCGTGAGCCGCAGCCAACTCGCGAGCTTCAAAATTGGCGCGACGGTTGGCCTTCAATTTCCCGACTCCAGTCAAAAAACGAAGGGAAAGATCGACCGCATCGCCCCCGTGAGCGACGCCGAAAGCGGTCTAACCGAAATCCAAGTGCTCATCGACAATCCCCAAAATCAGTTTCGCGGCGGCGACCGCTGCATCTGCGAACTTCCCAAATAGCGACCTTCGCGAGGAACTGCAAAGTCAATCGTCCCGAGCAGTATTTTGATGAAATAAAATCACAAATGGCGCCACACTTTGCCTAAACTTGTTGCAAAGATGATTACCTCGAAAAACGGCCCAAATGGGCCGCAGTTTCGCTGTGCGCTAGCATCCAGCTTGCTCCACAGACCAAACCCACGCCGAAACATGCCCCGAACTTGGCAGCCTAATGGCCATCTGGCCCCAGATAGTGGCCATCTAGGCCATCTAGGCAATGTAATAAAAACAAGCACTTTCTTAACGCAGAAGTCGAGTTACCCATTCATCCCAAACCTCTCTTAACTAGGAAAACAACTCCACCATCGTGAACTGATCATTTTATCCCTAGATCACGACACACCTCTCCAATGACCGCCACCAAGTCTCCAAGTCCCACACGCCCTGTACCGCCGCCCAAGCGCCTTCAAAGTCCGCTCGATGACTTGCATGTGCGCATGCTCAAACGGCTAACTCAATCGCCAACGTTGACCGACGCCATCGCCGACGCCGCGATGGAACTCGCCGCCGGCGGTCCGTCGATCGGTTTCTTTCATGCCGCCCGCGCTGAGGATGGTGAACTGGCGCCGCCGCAATGGGTGCTCGCGCCGCCGGATGCTCGCATCATTGCCGATCCAGCGATCGCCGCCCTCTGCGCCGACACGCTTACCCGAAGTCGCATGTCTTCATGCAGCCTCACGGACGAAAAGCATGGCGCCATCTCGGCGATTGGCATTTACTTTCGTGGCCGCGCGCCCGAAGTCGTGGGGATTTATGCTCCACCTGAATCGGATCAAGACTCCCTCTTCGCGGGCCTGCAATTGGCGGCAACGTCCATCTCGCTCTGGGGCGCTTTGCCTCGACAAGCCGCCGCCGCCACTTCGCTTCCCGATCGCTGCATCGCCGCCTGCCAAGATGCCGAATCGCTCTCCGCCGCCTACCAGCGCATGACGATGCTTTTAGGCGACACGTTCGCAATCACGGTTTGCCTCGGTGAACGCCGCCAAAGCGGTGGCGCCAAACTGGCCGCCACCAGCGCCGCGCCACGCTTCTCCAGTTCAACGGCCCTCGCTCGCGCCGCTGCTGATGCGATGACGGCGGTGCTCGCCGGCGGCGAGGACCAGCTCTGGGTCTTCCGCGACGCGATCAACAATGAACCCGGCCCGGTGATGTCTTTCGCGCTCGCCGCTGAAGCCGAATTTGTCTTCGCCGCGCCCCTCGCCGAAAAAGGCGAACCACCGCAGATCGCATTGCTCCTCTTCGGCAACGCGCCCGCTGCGAATATTGAGCGCCTGGTCGCCGAAATGCGCGCCGCCAAACCCAAACTAGCCAGCTTCCTCGGACTTCTCCGCCGCATGAAGCAAGAAAATCATCTAACTCAGTGGCTAAGTCCGCTCGCCCAACCTTTTCGCGGCTCGCATCGCTATATCACGATTCCGATCGCCGCCGCACTCGGCTTGCTCATGTTTTTGCCAGTGACCGATAGCGCCCCGGCAAGTTGCTCCATCGAGCCATCATCGCGTCGCTATGTTGTTTCCCCGCAGGAAGGGTTGCTCGCCAAATCGCTCGTCGAGCCCGGTGAAGCCGTCCGCGCCGGCCAAGAAATCGCCTTGCTCGACCGGCACGCACTCGAACTAGAGATCGCGGCCCAGAAAGCAGCCCTCGCCCAATCGCAACTCCGCCGCGACGCCGCGCTCGCCCGCGGTGAAGCTGGCCAAGCCGGGATTTTTACGCTCGAAGCGCAGCAAGCCGAAGAGAACCTCGCGCTATTAGAACTTCGATTCGACCAACTCACCGTTCGAAGCCCCATCGATGGCATCGTGCTTCGCGGTGATCTCCAACGCACCATCGGCGCGCCGCTCACGAAAGGCCAAGTGCTTTTTGAAGTCGCGCCGCTCGGCGAAATGGTCGCCGAAATCGCGATCCCCGAAGAGGAAATCCATCGCGTCGCCGCCGGCATGGCGGTCACCGCGCGACTCGACGCTTTCAGCGGCAAAACTTTTCAAGGCACACTCGAGCGCATTCATCCACGCGCAGAAATGCGTGACGATGCTTCCGTGTTCATCGCCGAAATGAAACTCGACGCCCAAGGCGCGCCGATTCGTCCCGGCATGCGCGGCAGAGCTTCGATCTCCGCGCAGCGAGCACCACTCATTTGGTCCTGGATTCGCCGCCCCGTTACGCGACTCATCCGATTCATGGGGTGGTGAGCCATGTCGATGCCGACCAATTCCCAACGCCCGCTTCGCTTTCGCAAAGACTTGCGTGTCACCCCGCGCATGCAAGGCGGCAAACGTGAGTTTTTGCTAGAAGATCGCACGAGCGGACGCTTTCACTTGCTCGGTGACGCGGAATACTATCTCGCCTGCTCTTTCAACGGCCAGCGATCGCTTCCCGAAGTCATGGAAGCCGCTCGCCAGAAAATGGACGAGTTTGATCTACATCCGCCCGAGGTGGCTTCACTCGCAGGGTGGCTGCTTAACGCACAAATTGTCGAATTACCAGGAGCAAAGGCGCCCGATGAGGCCAATCAGCGTCTGCAAAAGCTCACCGGCAGCATCCTCTATTTTCGCGTCTCCTTCGGCGCTCCCGATGCCTGGATCAAGCGCATCGCGCCTTACTTCACCTGGCTCTTCACGTTGCCGACCTTGATCGGCGTACTCGTGATCGCCGCTATCGCAGCCGCCATGGTCGCGACGGAGATGCCCGCCTTTTATGCTTCTTTCAGCGATATCTTCGCGCCCGATCATCAGTGGCGAATGCTGGTCGTCTGGGTGTTTCTCAAAGCGATCCATGAACTGGGGCACGCGATCGCTTGCCGCCGCTTCGGCGGTGAAGTCCGCGACTTCGGCGTTGCCTTCTTTTTCCTCGCGCCGGCGCCGTACGTCGATGTCACCTCCTGCTGGCGTTTTCCCTCGAAGTGGCAACGCATCGCGGTCGCGCTGGCGGGGATGTACATCGAATTCATCGCCGCGATCGCCGCCGCGTTCATCTGGCGATTCAGCAGCGACCCGATCACGCGCCAACTCTGCGTCAACGTCATTAGCTTGGCCACGATCACGACGCTTCTCTTCAACGGCAATCCGCTGATGCGGTATGACGGCTACTATGCCCTCTCGGACTTGCTCAACTGGCCGAATCTCGCAGGCGATGGCAAAGCCTGCGTTTCGCGAGTTGTGCAGAACTACTTAGTCGGCTCCGCAACTCGTTTCGCCGGCGCGGCGTCGGCCGCCAAAACTCCCTCGCCGCCGAGCATGATGCAATATCGCCCTTCCGTCGCGCTCTTTCTCTATGGCGCCGCATCGAGCATTTGGCAAACCGGCACGATGCTCGGGCTCGCGATTTTCGCGGTCGCGGTCTACGAGGGCTTTGGCGTCGTTGTCGCGCTCGTCATTGGCGTGCCGATGTTTCTCGCGCCGGTCGCCAAGATCGGCGCCTGGCTTCTCAGTGAAAAGGTTCCGGCAATATCGCGACTTCGCGCGGCTGGCCTCTTGGCGAGTGGCTTTGCCGTGCTTGCCTGGATTTCGCTCTCCGTGCCTTGGCCACAAAGGATGCGATCCGCGGGCTTCGTGGAATTTTCCGATGTTGCTGTGCTCCGCGCGGCAAGTCCGGGAAGCGTCGCTCGCTTACATGTCGTCGATGGCGAAAAAGTCGAGCCGGGCCAAATTATCGCGACGCTCGAAAACCCCGAACTCGTCGCCAAGGCCGATCGTGATGCCGATGACGCTGCTTTGACCACCCTTCGCGCCCGTGGACATCTTCATCAACAGCGGCTTTCCGATTATCGCACCGAAGACGCGCTCAGCGATTCCCGCGCTCAGGCGGTCGACGAGAGCCGGCGCAAAGTCGAAGCCCTCGTGATTCACTCGCCGATCGCCGGCGTGATCATGGCGCGCCGGCTCGCGGATCAAGAAGGAAAGTATTTCAAAGAGGGCGACGAGCTCTGCAAAGTCGCGCAGGGGCAGGTCGAAATTCGCCTTAGCGTCGCCCAGCGCGATATGGAGCGATTTCAATCCCGCATCGGCAAAACCGTTTCGGTTCGCCTTCCCAGTGGAAGCGTGGAAGGCGAAGTGATTTCGCTCGACCCGATGGGCTCCCTCTCCGCGCTCGACCCGACTTTACTCGCACCGATGGGCGGGCCACTTGCTGCCCGGGCCCAAGGCGATTCCGAATCGAAGGGCGCCGAGAAAGAAGCGTGGACGCTTCCCGAGCCGCACTTTCTGGCCAAAGTGCGAGTGGATAACGCCGCGCTACCCGCTGGGTTTGCCGGCCAACGCGCTGAAGTCACGTTCTTAGCCTGGGATCGAACGATCGCCGGGCGCATCGCGGAGTATTTTCAATCGCGCTTCCAGCAAGCCCAGGACTCGGGGCGAAACTAGTTCTCCGACTATGAGGTTTTTTGGCCATGCGTGCCGCTGGGCAGATAGGCAAGTGAAAAAAGGCTTGTTTTTGCGAAGATGCCAAGATGCTGAAGGTGCGCGCTCACGTGGACTCGCATCTTGGGGCGCATCTTCGGCAAATTGCACTTCTTAAACGGCAGGGATGAAGTTGGTGGCGACGGTGGCAATGGTTTTCACGCTCGGAGTTGGTGGCGACGAAAAAAAGTTGGTGGCAAGCATTTTTCCGGCATCTTGGACTCTCGGCCACGATAACGAACGCGTGTTCCGCGCGATCGAGTATTGCTACAGTTTGGGAAGCTCGATCTCTGGAACTTCAATCTCCGGAATTTCAATTTCCGGCATCTCGGCTGGATTGTTTTTCGAATCGCCATCATGCTGGTTACGCTTCGCTTCTTCCATTACCTGCACAAATCCATCCAGCTGCGTTGAATCCAAATCGTCAGGCGTCTCAAATTTTCCATCCGCGCCGGCGCTGCGAAGGTTGTATCCGCCTTCCGTCAGGTCATATCGAAGTGAATTGCCCTTGGAATCCTTGAACTCCGCGACGATTTTGTTTCCCTCAACTCCATCGGGCAATCGTTCGTTCTTGCCGCGAAAATCCTCGATCTTCGCTTTTGCTTCCACCATCTTGTTTACATTCGTGGCCATTTCACCGATTTGTACTATCGCCGAGCTACCCACCGCCGCGACCATCAAGAATACCACAGCAAACAGCACGATCAAAAGTGAGCCTAAGAATCCCAAGATGACGCCTGCAAGAGCATAACCTCGCGGTCGTGAAAATAATCCGGCCAGACTGATAAGCAACCCCAACGGCGACAAGAAGCCAAGGGTGAAAACTAATGCGATGACCGACACGATAAACCCGGTCAGTCCCAAGTAATTTTCTTTGGGCTGCTCAAAAGGGTGCGACCATTCCGCAACAGGCTTCTCAAGTTTCGCAGGCGTATAGGACATAGCTTGATCACTTCTGGAGTTGGTCCGGCGCACAAAAAAACGCGGCGCGAGCGCCGCGTTGGTATTGAGGTTGATCGACTATCGATTGATGACCACCACAAAGGTCTTGCCATCGCGGCCTTGGACTTCAATGCGTCGCAAAGCGTCGCCGAGGGGAGCGGGCTGCGATAGCGGCGCCTCCGCAGTTGGCGCGGCGGTGGGAATTCCCGCATCGTTGCGGCTCGCGCCGGTCGCGTAGTCGACTTGGATATCGTCCCGTGTTTCGAACTTGTGATCACGACCCGCACTGCGAATCGTGTAGCTCGAAGTCTCGACATTGAGCGGCATGTCATATCGCAGCGGTTTTTCCCATGGGTCATTAAACTCGGCGATCAATTTGTTGCCTTCGACGCCATCCGGCAGGGCGCCTTGATGGGCGACGGCGAATTGATGAATTCGCGCGTTCGCTTGTTCGATCGTTTGCGAGACGACGATTCGATCTTGTTCATGCTGTTCGCGACGAGCATGTTCGTGTCGGCGATGTTGGCGTTCTGCGTGCTCGGCCAGGTGAACGCCGATTGGCAAAAACACCATCGTGCAGATCGCACCATTGAGGAGCGTTCCGAGCACCGCCGTTGTTTTGGGGCGGCCAAATAACCCGCGCATGCTCAAGAGCAAGCCGAGCGGCGCCAGCGTGCCGCACGAGATAATCGGCAGCAAAAGGCCCCATTTGCCGTAGCCATTGCGCGGTGGTTTTGGACGTCGATCAACCACTGGTCCCACGAACTGAATTTCTGGTTTCGCCACGGCTATTCCTCCCGCTTCGCTTTCCGCGTCTTTTCCAAATATCGATGACAATACCTGCCACCCAAGGAGTATTCGCCCTCTTTGGCAGAATCTTGAACTTCCTTGCCCGGAAAACTCAAGTCTGCAAACCCTTGCCACACAATGCTTTACGGCGGCGTAATTGTCGACCATTTTGCGACAAGGCTGTGTACGACAGACTGAAGCTCGGCATGCGGGCCAAAATCGCGTCCCAAATCGCCCTGCCCATCCTGTCAATCCTCGCCATCCTGTCTCAAAATCAATCCCCACCGCCGCCCAACCAACCTCTCAAAGGCAAAATATGTCCGTCACCGAAGATCGTCAGAAGCAGATGGCCCAAGCCGAGGAAATCTTGGGCGATCGCCTCAAACTGGCTGGCTTTGTCAAAGGCCTCTTTTTCGGGCAGTTCCTCAACGACAAGCTCTTGCCTTACCCGGATGTTTTTGGCGACAGCGCCGCCACGGAACTCGTCGAGAAGCTGAAAGCGTTTTGCAAGACGAACGTCGATCCCGTCGCTATCGACCGCAATTCGGTTATTCCTGACTCGGTGATCAATGGCCTTGGCGAACTGGGCATTCTTGGCGCCTGTCTGCCGACGGAATGCGGCGGGCTTGCGATGTCGCAGACGCAATATTGCCGCATCCTTGAAGTGCTCGGCGCGCATTGCGGCAGCACGGCGCTCTTTGTCAACGCGCATCACTCGATCGGTCCTCGCGCCCTTGTTCTCTTCGGCAATGAAGCCCAAAAGAAGAAGTACTTGCCCGATCTCGCGAGCGGGAAGTCGATTTCCGCCTTCGCGCTGACTGAGCCACAAGCGGGCAGCGACGCGGCCAATGTGCAGACTCGCGCGGAGCCCTCGCCGGATGGCAAAGGCTATATCCTTAATGGTGAAAAACGCTGGATCACCAATGGCGGCGTCGCGCAGTGCCTGACTGTGATGGCTCGCACGCCGGTCAAGGGTTCGGACGAAACCAAGATCACTGCGTTCCTCGTCACGCCGGACATGCCGGGGTTTGAGGTTGTCGAAAAACGCATGGACAAGATGGGCGTTCGCGGCACGGCGACCGCGCGGCTCAAGTTCACCAATCTCTATGTGCCAAAAGAAAATGTCCTCGGCCAGGTTGGCAAGGGACTTCGCGTCGCGCTGACCGTTCTCGACTTCGGGCGCGTCACCTTTGGCGCGAGTTGCACGGGCACGGCGAAGTACTGCGTCGAAAAAGTCAAGAAACATAGTCAGGAGCGGGTGCAGTTCAACAAAGCACTCTGCGAATTCGACATGGTGAAGGAAAAGCTCGCCTGGATGCAGGCGACCGCCTTCGCGATGGAGGCTTGCACCTATCAGACCGCCGCGCTGATCGACTCGGGCGAAGGCGACTTCATGCTTGAAACGGCGATGCTCAAGGTTTTTACGACTGACATGCTTTGGAAGATCATCAATGATGCCTTCCAAATCCATGGCGGCATGGCGTATTTCACCGATGAGCCTTGGGAGCGGATGGTTCGCGACGCCCGGATTAATATGATCGGCGAAGGCGCCAATGATGTGCTTCGCGCGTTTACGGCCGTGATCGGCATGCGCGATGTCGGGCTGGAATTGCAAGGCATTTTGGATGCGATCTTCAGTCCGCTTGGCAACCTCACCCGGCTTGGACGGTTCACTAGCCGCAAACTCGGCAGCATGCTCGTCGCGCCGGCGGTGACGGTTCGCAATAACGAGCTCGAGGCAGATGCCGCGCGGATCGGTTCGCTCACTTCGAGCCTCGGCGCTGCGGTCGAAAAGCTGCTACGCACCTATCAAATGGATATTGTCGACGAACAACTTCAACTAGGTCGCATTTCCGACGCCGCAACTGATCTCTATGTTTCGGTCTGCGTGCTGAATCGGCTCGACTTTATGCTCCGCGAACATGACGTGCCGCACGAAGAGCAAGCTTTGCAAATGGAAACGGGGCGGTACTTCCTCAAATTGGCCGAACGCCGGCTCAAGCGGAATCTTGCCGAGATCAGCGATAACATCGACGAGGAAACAAAGTCGCTGGCGAAACGGACGCTCAAGACGACGATCGACCCGCAGGCGGCGATCGATCGCGGCGAACATCGGGCGCATCACAAGGCTCATGGCCATGCTTCTCACGGGCATGAGGAACATGGCCATGATGATCATGGGCATGATTCGCATGGTCATAATGGGCATGGGCACTAGTCAGACTCGTCGCACTTGCTGCACGCAGCCATTCAAAAGAAACCCGGGACGAAGCGATACATTTCGGAATCCTGGGTAAGACTTGAAAAACAAAAGCCCTGAAGGGCCGCATCACAACATGCCCCGCATACCCAAATCCGCCGTCGCTAAGAGGCCGCCTTCGATCAACCTTGTTTTTGCAAGTCATTTGCTGCTGTTTCTTGCCCTTGGCTGCGTTCTCTTTTTCATTGTTCCTGGCTTCGACGCGACCTTTCGCGAAATGGAGTTGGACCGGCGTCAACCGACTTCGACCCGATTTTTCGTGCATCTTTCCCGGCTTGTAGTTCGGTTTTGGTATCTCGTGATCCTTCTGGCCCTACCTTATTACTTTGCGGTTCGCGGAATCTATCAACTCAACCATCGCCGTCCGGGGCTGATGGTCTTTTGGGCAATCTTGGTTTGGTATGCGGGCGCGTTCTTCCTGATCTATTTGTCCTTTTGTCTGACAACGGCCTTCCTCACTGGCTCAAGGAATCTTTCGCTTTGAAGGGCGTCGTTGCGCTGAAATTTGACAATCGCGAGGTCCGCGTACTAAAACGAGTTCTCTAGCAGCCAATTTGGAGTTCATTCACGGTGAAATATTGCGCGCTCTGGTGCTTGGTATTTTTGGCGAGCGCTTCTTCGCTGTTCGCATTTGATGACACCATTCCTGCGAGCGAGATTCTGAAGGCCTGGGAATCGACCGCCATCAAGAATGGTCGGGTTCAATTTGAGGAAATAAATAGAGACTGTAGCAACGATGCTGTTGTTTGCTGGTGACTTTCTGATTTCGATTTGCTATCTTTTCGGCCTTAATCGCACCAAGGAGGGTGAAGATGGCCGGACCTGGAG
>JBKJSI010000237.1:0-4802 GCA_046595915.1 Pirellulaceae bacterium | reverse complement strand
CCGTCCATGGCTTGGTCCTCTGAGGCTTGTTGTCGGTTAAACCAACAAACTTAGAGCCAAGCCTGTTTTCATTTCCAGAGCGATCGCGCTACGCTGCCGGCGAGGAGCTATTTAGTTCGCCCGGATGCAGTCGGCTTGGTAGCAAGCTCTAAATTCAGTCCTGTCGGATTGCTATTGGAAAAAAGCGGCGTCCGTGTCCCCATGGGTGTTTTTGGTTTGGACGCCAAACATCTCACTCGGAACGGAGGCCATGCAAAAGTCTATCACCTCTTTCCAGTCACTCAAACGGCTCCTGGGTGGCCTCGAACTGGAGTTCGTAAGCGACTTGCTCGCCGTCGTCTGGAGAGTCGTCGCGGCGGTACGCTGTTTTTTCCGCCCGGGAGATTACGCCCGCGCATACCGACCAGTTCGAGCGACGCTTGGAGCGACTGGTACGCGAACTGGCGCGGCGGATCTTGGTCGAGACAAGTTTCGCGCCGCAGCTCGCTTTGATATCGAAGGAGAACTTCGGATGCGACTTGAGCACCTTTTGCTGTCGCATCTCGCACGGGTCGACGATGGTTCTCCGATGCCGCCGATGACATTGGAGGCCTTGATCGTCCCTCGGGCGGACGATGCGGATGCTCGTATCGTTGCCGCGCTGGAAGCGATGCAGGGCGAGCCCAATTCGGATTGGACGCACAAACGGAACCCCGCCGGCCAAAAATGGTTCCGAAGAAACGCGACTTCGGCCGAAAAGGCGGAATAGACGCTACGATCGGCCGTCATCCGCGAGCACCATAACGTAAGTTTCTACTAGGTGATTTCCGACGGTGTTTTCTGTTTCACCTGTTGGGAGAGGATCGCATGCTGAGCTTCGTGCTGGCGACCACCGTTCTTAACATCATGCTCGGAGCGGGCCTCGCTCTGCTCGTGTCGTCGCGCGCGAAGCCAGAACCGCCAGACGCGGAAGCAGAAGAGGCCGTCGATCCCGTAGCACCGCCGCCTCCGCCGCCCGTCAAGTTTGTGATGGAGGACTTATCGCCTGCATGGGTTGAAAAGTTGGCGTCGGAATCGATCGAAGCGAAATCGATGGTCGAAGCCTCGGCCTTGGTGCTGAAACTGGAAGTTGGCCGCTATCGCGAAAACTTAGTCGAGATGGAAGACCAGATTCGCGCGATGAAAGACGCTGAATTCGCGACCAAACTTCGCGAACCAATCGCCAAAATTGTTAAACTCAACGAGGATTGGTTGAGGATGCAAGCGGAAGCCGTGAACTTACTCTCAGGCAAGTCCGCCCGCCTCGGCAACTTTCGCGAGATTTCTGATCGCCTCGAGGAAGTGCTGCTGGGGCAGACTTCGCAAATTGAAAGCACCGCGAACAATCTACTTCAACTGCGAACGTCGGATCCGCCAGAGGACTTACGGATCGTCGTGGCGCGTGAACTTCAGCTTCTCATCGAACTCGCACACCTCCTTCGAGACGCCATTCACGCCACACTTCTGGCGATCTTTGTCGCCGAGCATCGCGCCGAACGAGCCAAGAGAAAACTGGCAACCGACTCGCAAACGAAGCTCCTTTCGCCGATTGGACTCGAAGGCGTTTTTGAACATTGGAAAGAGACGAATCCATCGCGTCTAAAGCCCGCCTGTGTGGGGCTACTCGGGCTTGATCAGTTTAAGAAACTGAACGAAGTGCATGGAACGCGGTGGGCGGACGCCTTACTAGCCTCGGCGGCACAACTTTGCGCCGAGACGATTCGCAAGGAGCGCGGCTTCGATCGCATCGCTCGGATCGGCGGCGATACGCTGGTCATTTTTTATGGCGATACTTCGATCCGTAGCTGTGTAATGGCGATGGAACGACTGCGACAGACCTTGCAACAATCGACTTTTCAGTTCGCGGGCAAAGAACTCCAGCTAACGGGTAGTTGCGCCATTGCCCCGCAAATCAAGTCGGAGTCCCTCACGCAAACGCTGAATCGAGCCACGGCAAGTTTGCGAGTCGCTAAAGCCAAAGCCCGCGATCGACTCGTGATCGACGAAGGCAACGGCCCTGAAATTATTGAATCGCCAGCAATCACCGCCCGGCCGGTGAAGGTGGAAGTGCCTACCGCACCTTCCAGGCAGATGGCTTAGCTTGCTTGGCGCGACGCGCCTACGACACCGGTAAGCTGGGAAAGTCTTTCTGTACGCCTACTTAATCAAAAGCCGCCAGGGATCGCAAACAGGCGACGACGGTCGTTTCTCGCATGGGGCGAATCTCGATTTTTTTGGAATCGGATAAACTGGCGGGACCGAGGGATGGCCTGGAAGAAAGGAAACCACTGAATCCTCTCCCCCGCAGAACTCCGCTCTGCCGGTTCCTCTACGGTGTGGCGATTGACTGCATTGCTCGAGGCGCAACAGGAAGAGGCGCAACAGGAAGAGGCGCAACAGGAAGAGACGCAACAGGAAGAGACGCAACAGGAAGAGGCACAACAGGAAGAGGCACAACAGGAAAATAAAAGCCGGACCAATTCCACTGTGGCGGTGATCCGACAGAAAACGGGAGTCCATCAATCGGAGGCGGCGAGCCGCGAAATAGTTGTTTCAAATAGAGAAGAAGAGCGGATTTTTTCGCGTTGACTGGAACTTCTCTAGCGATACCGGTGTTGAGTACGCATGATCGCTGATCCAAGGTGGGCGACTGATTCGTATATTCGTAGAGAAGGCGTTTGTCACCGCTTGCCGGAGTACCTTGGTTTTGATGACGCCCGACGCGGAATTAACTTTGGTGAACATTGCGCCACAGCGGTGGCGGTATCGCGTTACCTCCGATCGTCAAATCGTGGGACGCGGCGCCGGCGCACCAATTCGGATCCCGGTACCTTTCATAACGTCTCGCGCCGTCACGCGGCAATTTGGTTCGAAAAGAACGAGTATCGGCTTTGTGATTTGGAGTCACGCGGCGGAACCGGCATCAACGGCGTTTGGCTTGCGCCTTGAATCCCTGCTCGCGCCGTGATTGGCGACCGCATTGTGGTCGCCGATGTGGAAATTCGGATGAGTTCCGCGGCGCCTGCGGATTCGATCGGAATCACCGATACGGTCATTGAACTCATCCTCGCGGAGGACAAGGACGGGACGGTGTCTGGAAGCGCTGCCGATGGCAGAAGGGAAGCCCGCAATCAATTCGCTGGCATCACCCCCGCAGAATTGCAGGTCTTGCTTTGGCTGCGCCGCGGTTATGTCACCGACGAAGAGATCGCCCAAAAGCTCCACCGCAGCGCGCACTCGATCCGCACGCAAGTAGGAAGCTTATTGCAGAAGCTGGGCGTGAACTCGCGGTCCGCGATTCTTGGCCTGATCAATCGAATGACGACCGGCGAAGCGGGCGCCTTTGTCCAAGGTGCTTCGCCCCTCCGAGAGCAAAACAAATCCGCAGCGGACTCCTCGGATGATTGGGCATGATGTGCACCTGGAAACTTAAGCCTTGAAATTTGCAGGCAAAGGACTCGTGAACTTCGTACGAGTGAACTTCAGTGGGCCTGAGTTCCATGACCTCCGCGATGATGCAGCGTGCTGCGGGATGCCAACGGATTTACTCGGTTGAGTTCGCAGGGGGAAGCTAGTTTTTGTCGAGATCGCCCACCGGCGCTGGTGGATGTCCGCGCTAGCCAGCGCAGGGACTGGCCGACTTGCTCATCCATCCTCTCAGACTAAACCGCAATGAACCGCACGTGGGTCAACGGACGCCGTAAACGGATCGCCTCACGACCGAGCTATGCCAAGTGCTTCGCAAAGCCTTGCCAATCCCACCGTGAATCCTCTCTTTCATACCATTCGATCCTGAGGTGAAAAACGAGCGCGTGAAAACTTGAAATTCACCGCTAGGAGTCTGTCTTGATACCTGCCACGAGGCGTTGGAATTTCGTGTTGGTAAAAGTTTTTTTTGCGGCCTGCAGTTTGCTGTAGAACGGCTGAGATTGAATCGGCCGCGGGAAATAGGTTTGGGGGACTTTGCAGAGGTCGTTTTTCGGGTGGGAATTGCCCTTTGAGGGCCATTTCAGCTGGTGACGAACGCACCACTCCGGAACAACTTCAGTAAGTTGTGAGTCAGGGTCACAAGTTTCCATTCGGCTTTCATCTTCTCCATGCTGCTGCGGAGAAGAAACTGCCGGAAGCCCGGCAGTGTTTGATCTGCCCGAACGGCGGTTCGGCGATCGCTTTGCGGCGAGCATATTCGGCTCGCCTCTTCTTTGTCCGCAGTTTGCGAGCCATCTTTTCTTGGGAGCTCAGGCCCGACGGGATGCGACCTTTTCGGAGCAGGATCCACTCCTTCGTTGCGATTCAGGCGGCCGGTGGCGATATAAGCGTCTTCAACACGATCGTTGTGTTTGAGAACTTCCACATTGGCTTCACTGAAGTAGCCTGCATCCGCACTGAAGGCGTCGATGTTCTCTGTGATTCCCACGGCATCCATGTTGGCAATCGTCTGATTCAGCAGCGGCTCCAACTGACGAACATCGTTGGCCTGATCGGTCACATCGGCGGCGACGATGATCTGATTCTCATTCACAACGGCCTGAGCATTACCGCACTGATCCCAGCCTTTGCTCGACGTCTTCATGATCCTTGATTCCGGATCCGTGAAGCTCCGCTGAGCTTTGGGATCCGGTACTGAATCCTGCGGATCTGTCGTCGCTGGCGGTTTTCCTTCGGCTTCACGAGCGGCGGCTTCGGCGACCGCTTTGTCACGAGCCTGCTGTTCCAAAGCGGCTTTTGCTTCACGAATTTTCAACAGTCGCGATTCCTTGCGACTCAGTTCATCGGGCAGTTCA
>JBKJSI010000157.1:0-4240 GCA_046595915.1 Pirellulaceae bacterium | reverse complement strand
TTATTAAGTAAAACAGGAAAGCGAATTCATTCATGCGGCTGGTTCTCCTGGGAACGACGGGGTATCACCCCAATGACCGCCGCAATACGGCTTGCTTCATGTTGCCCGAACAAGGGCTGATCCTCGACGCGGGCACTGGAATTCACCGTGCGAGAGATTACTTCGCGAACTCGAATCTCGACATTTTCTTAACGCATTGCCATCTCGACCATGTCTTTGGCCTGACGGTGCTATTTGATGTCCTTTGGGAAGCCAAATTCGGTCATGTGCGGGTACATGCCAAACAGGAATGGATCGACACGCTCAATGAGCACCTATTCGCGAAGGCGATCTTCCCGGTGCGGCCGCCCTTTGAGTGGACACTGCTAACACCGAAATTCGAGACACATGATGGCGGAATCTTAACGCACTTTCCGCTTACCCATCCGGGTGGTTCAACAGCTTATCGAATCGACTGGCCCCATGCCTCGATGGCCTATGTCACGGACACCACCGCAGCCGCAGACTGTGATTACATCGAGTTTATTAAAGGGGTCGACCTCCTGGTTCATGAATGCTATTTCCCCGATGGCTGGGAGGATCGGGCGGAGCTAACGGGCCACAGCTGCGCGACGCCCGTAGCTTTGGTCGCCAAGAAGGCCAAGGTCGGAAAATTGGTGCTCGTACACGTGAATCCGCTGGATGTTACCGACGACCCCATTGGCATTGCGGCTGTTAAGAAGATATTTAAGAACGTTGAGATTGGCGAGGATCGACAGGAAATTGAGTTTGGCCGTTAATGGCAGCCCTCCGAGTTTGAAACGGTTGTCGTCACTCTGATTATATGATTGCCTGCCTTTGAGTAAGTTCGGCGAGCTTTTTGGCTGAAATCGCTCGTCGTAACTCTAGCGCTTGAAGCAGTTTAGAATTCTTTTCTGAACTACCTGCTTTAATAGTGCATTTGGCGCCGCCAATGCATAACAATAACCTCTGCGGATAGCACTGCACCCGCAGTTTCGTTTCCTGGAGGTTATCAACGTGGTTCTAGCCAAGTCGCTTATCGCACTAATCGTCGCAGCATCCTTTTGCGGAACGATTGAGCTTCGCGCTCAAGAGGTTCCTCCTCCGCTACCTGCCGAGGAGCTCGGTCCTTCAACAGCTGCGGCCGCGATTGTGGCTCAAGAGGCATCAACCGACGACTTCGAAATCCAAACTCGCGGCCCGATTCATGAGGCATTTGCGGAGATCTATCAAGCTGATCCGCAGCCGGGTCTGTTGATTTCCAAGCGACCGCCGAAGGCAATTGAAGAGGCGCCGCCGACCATCAAACTCGATGGAAAAGATGTCGTTTGGATTCCCGGCTATTGGACTTGGGACGATGAGAATCAAGACTTCTTATGGATTAGTGGAATCTGGAGGAAGCCACCGCCCGGCATGGAATGGGCGCCTGGCTATTGGGCTGAGGTCGCTGGTGGTTTTCGTTGGGTCTCTGGCTTTTGGGCGCGGAACGGCGAGAAGATCGTTGTGCGTCAGCAACCTCCGGAGGCAAGAGCTCAACAAGAGATTCTCGATGCGGCTCCTGAAGATCAATTCTGGGTTCCCGGAACATGGCAATGGCAAAACGATCAATATGCGTGGAGCGACGGATACTATGCCCCATGCCAATCAAACTGGGTTTGGGTGCCTGCGCGCTGGAAATGGACTCCCCCGGGCTATATTCACTTGACTGGCTACTGGGATTACCGCCCCACCGTCCGGGCAATGCTATTTGCACCGGTCAGATTTCAACCGAATGTGCTATTGCGACCCAATCTAGTTTTCACCCCGCGCGTCGTGGTCGACCCATGGATCGCGATCAATCACTTTTGGATTCGACCCTATTACTGCCATTACTATTTCGGCAACTACTATGCCGACAATTACGCTCAATGGGGCTTTCAACCTTACGGAATCTATTTTCGTACTGCGGGCAATTGGGATCCGCTTTTAAGCTATTACCAAGGATTCTATCGTCGCCAAGGAATCGATTTTCAGGCGCGACTCGTATCAGGAAATAGCTACTATGTCGCTAACGCCGGACTTCGCCCGCCATTGAATTGGAATGCGCAGCGAACTTTCAGTGTCGAACATCGCGGCGAGGCCTCCGCGCAGAACTCGATCATTACTTCGCCAATTGTCGATTTCGTCGCGAGCGCCCAGTCGCGTATTCCACTGGTCACGATTGATGATCGCGTGCGATTTGCACTGGGCAAAGCAGACACTCGAATGACTCAGCAGATCCTCGCTCATCGAGAATTAGCGGAGCGTGCCAAAATCGATCCCGCGGCCGCGGACAAGGTAAGCGACCTTGTAAACTGGTCGATTCCCAAGCTGGAGCGCAAGCGCGATTCCAATGATCTTCGTATGACGGGAGCCAAACTTGATCCTGCGGTTGCAGGAGATTTAGCTGACCGTCCATCACCTCGCAAGCAAGCTAATGCAGCGCCTCGCGCCGACAAAGAACCCAACATCGTTCGAAACCCGCCTGAAACAAAACCCAATGCGCCGAATGAAGTCGATGCCAAAAAAGCCGCTCTTAAGGCGGACATGGACATCCTTCGCGCGCGATTCGGCAATGATCCGGTACGCTTTCAACAAGAAGTGGATCGGCTAATGAGTCGCCGAGCAGGCGAGCCCCCTGCTACGTCACTTCGAAATCGTTCGCCTACTCCCGATCCCGGCAGCGGCTCCTCGCTTCAGGGCAGTGGTCGTAGCGGCGGGCTTGGATCGCCTGACTTTCGCCTTTTGCCTCGAAGCGGCGGCGGTGCTTCTCCGACTCCAAGGCGATAGTTTGCTGCAACCTGTTCGTTCACAACTTACGAACGCTCCGACATTGGCGCAAACTTCCGCAATGTGTGCCCTGTGTAGACTTGCCGAGGTCGGGCGATGCGCTTCGTGGGTGACTGGTGCATCTCAAGCCAATGGGCGATCCAGCCAGGGAGTCGCCCGATTGCAAAGAGCACGGTGAACATCGGCTCAGGAATTCCCATCGCGCGGTAGATTACGCCGGAATAGAAATCGACATTGGGATAGAGCTTGCGCTCAATGAAGTAAGGATCGCTAAGAGCGGCACGCTCCAGCTCTTGAGCGACATCGAAAAGAGGATCTTGAATTTGACGCTTTGCAAGTAATTTATCGCAAGCCAATTTGATGATTTTGGCGCGAGGATCGTAGTTTTTATAAACACGATGACCAAAGCCCATGAGGCGAAAGCCGCTCTTCTTGTCTTTGGCCAGATTTACGAACTTCTTGACATCTCCGCCATCGGCGACGATGTCATTGAGCATTTTCACGCAGGCTTCATTAGCGCCGCCGTGCAATGGTCCCCATAGAGCGCTGATGCCCGCAGAAATCGACGCGAATAAATTGGCGTTCGACGAACCCACCATGCGTACAGTGGAGGTGCTGCAATTCTGCTCGTGGTCGGCATGAGCAATGAGCAATAGGTTTAGCGCCTCGACGAAGTCGACATCGAAGTGATACTGCTCCGTTGGCACCGCGAACATCATCTGCAGGAAGTTCTGGCAGTAATTGAGATCGTTGCGAGGATAGTTAAATGGCTGACCGATCGATTTTTTGTAGCTGTAGGCCGCAATCGTCGGGAGCTTTGCAAGCAGGCGATGCGTCGAGATTTCGACTTGGCGCGGATCGTGAGGGTCGAGCGAGTCTTGATAAAACGTCGAAAGCGCGCTCACGACTGACGCCAAGATCGCCATTGGATGGGCGTCGCGAGGAAAGCCATTGTAGAAGGCTTTCATCTCCTCATGGATCATCGTGTGGCGGCGAATCGAATCGGTAAATTTCTGGTGCTGCTCTCGCGTGGGAAGTTCACCATAGATCAGCAAGTACGAAGTCTCAAGGAAGTCGCAGCCTTCCGCAAGCACTTCGATCGGATATCCGCGATAGCGGAGAATCCCCTGGTCGCCATCGATAAAGGTCACGGCGCTCGTCGTCGAAGCTGTATTCAGAAATCCTTCGTCGAGGGTGATGACTTTGCCGTCGGCCAGCAATTTGGAGATATCAACTGCCCGTTCCGATTCGCTTCCCACAATGACGGGTAGGTCGAGTTCGGTCCCTTCAATACGAAGTTTGGCGGGCGCGGTCATCTGGCAGATCCCTTTTGTCGAACGGTCGCGGGCGGAACAACAGACGCAATCTTCAGTGCCGCCGACCCCAACGAAAATGAAGAAGGCTTCACTCAGGGTCGCCAAGAACCGTGAAT
>JBKJSI010000092.1:0-4225 GCA_046595915.1 Pirellulaceae bacterium | reverse complement strand
CGGTCCCCGAGAGTTTTGGCGCGTTTGGCACTCGACGCGATGTCGCCAAGAATCCTCTTTTGGGGCCAGTGAAGAAATTCCACCCGCGCGGCCAGTGCGGCATGCAGATCAGCGATTTCTTGCCAGAGACCGCTCGATTCGCCGATGATCTCTGCCTCATCCGCTCGATGCATGGCGACAGCGTCAATCATCCCCAGTCGGTCTATCAAATGAATACCGGCAATGTCCTGATGGGGAAGCCGAGTGTTGGGAGTTGGGTCTCTTATGGCCTCGGCAGCGAGAACCAAGATTTCCCCGCCTTCATCGTCATGCCTGATCCCGCCGGCGGACTTAAAGGCGGCCCACCTGCCTGGGGTAGCGGCTTTCTCCCCGCCCAGTATCAAGGCGTCACCATGCGCGCAGGCGCATCCCCCATCCTGCACCTCAATCCACCCGAAGGCTTCAGCCTCCCTCGTCAAAAAAATACCCTCGCGCTTTTAAACGAACTCAATCGAAGGCACCTTCAAGCTCGTGACAACGACGACGAACTCGCGGCTCGCATTCGTTCTTATGAGCTTGCTTTTCGCATGCAATCCGCCGCACCCGATCTCGTTGACTTAATGCAAGAGACTTCCGAAACGCTTGCGCTCTACGGCGCCAATGAAGAATCAACCCGCGACTTCGGGCAGCGTTGCTTACTTGCACGTCGCATGGTCGAGCGTGGGGTTCGCTTTGTGCAGCTCTACTCGGGCGACACCAACGGTTGGGACGCACATGGCGATGTTCTCGCCAATCACCGCCAATATTGCCGCGCCACCGATAAGCCGATCGCCGGTCTGCTTGCAGATCTCAAGCGGCGCGGTCTCTGGAATGACACGCTTGTCATCTGGGGCGGCGAATTTGGCCGCATGCCGATGAGCGAACAAGGCAAGGGCCGCGATCACAATCCGTGGGGCTACTCGATGTGGCTCGCAGGCGGCGCCGTCAAAGGGGGCTTCAGTTATGGCGAGACCGACGCTATTGGCCTCCGAGCAGAGAAAGAAAAAGTCCATATCCGTGACTTTCACGCCACGCTACTTCATTTGCTCGGCCTTGATCCCAAAGAATTCGCGTTCTCTCACAATGGCCTCGACGAACGCCTCATCGGACCCTCTGACGAAGCCCGTGTCGTCAAGGAGATTTTGGCGTGACGCAGAGCTGGCCGAAGTTGGTGATTGCCGCCATGGTGGCGTTTTACCTGGGTCATTGCGGCTTTTGCCAAGACTCCATTAAAGAATCTCCCATCACGGAAAGTGACCGCGACCACTGGGCCTTCAAACCAATTATTCTCCCGGCACTGCCAACAACAAGGCACGCCGCCGAAAACCCCATCGACGCATTCATCCTCGCCAAACTCGAAGAAAAGCAGCTGTACTTCGCACCACCGGCCGACCGCCGAACGCTCCTACGCCGCCTCTCTTTCGACCTCATCGGTCTCCCTCCCACCGATGAAGAAATTACCACATTCGAAGCCGATCGATCACCTCTGGCGTACGAAAAGCAAGTTGATCGCCTCCTCGCCTCCCCCCAACATGGTCAGCGCGCCGCACTCTTCTGGCTCGACCTCGCGCGTTTCGCCGAAACCGATGGCTTCGAGCATGACCTGGTGCGCCCTGACGCCTGGAAATACCGCGACTGGGTTATCAATGCCTTCAACCAAGACCAGCCTTACGACGAGTTCACAAAAGCTCAACTCGCCGGCGACGAATTGGGCAATGAAAACGATCGCATCGCTACGATGTTCTGCCTGGCTGGCCCCGACATGCCCGATCTCAACGATCAGCACCTTCGCCGACATGATCGCCTCAACGAACTCACGTCCACCGTCGGCAGCGTCTTCCTGGGCCTGCAAATGGGCTGCGCCCAGTGCCACGACCATAAGTATGACCCGCTCAGCCAGGCCGATTTCTACCGCCTTCGCGCCCTTTTCGAACCCGCAATCCCCGAACTCAAGCGGGACAAAGCCTACAACGTCTTCGCCACTTCCAAGGTAAACCCAAAGCCACGTTTTTGGATTCGCGGCGATCACACCCGCCCTGGCCCCGAGCTAGTCGCCGCCTACCCTCGGATAGCCGTTCGAGAAAACAGTGCCGCACCAGCCGCTGCGGATAGTTCAGCGCGATCCGCCTTCGCGGATTGGCTCGCCAGTCCCGCCAACCCGCTCTTTGCTCGAGTCGCCGCCAATCGCCTCTGGCAACAACTTTTCGGCAAAGGCATCTTCGCCACTCCTAGCGACGCCGGCCTCGTCGGCATCGCTCCCACGCACGAAGAACTTCTCGATTGGCTCGCCATCGAGCTTCGCGAAAACGATTGGTCGATGAAATCGCTCCGCCGAAAAATCGTCACTTCGCAAACCTATCGCCAAGCCAGCCGTGCCACGGGTGAACCGCAAACCAACGCCGATTGGCAAAACCGACTCCAACTTAATCCTGAGAACTCTCTCTACAGCCGCTTCCCGCGTCGCCGACTCGAAGGAGAAGCAATCCGTGACACCATGCTTTTCGCTGCAGGCGAACTCAACCTCACTCACGGCGGGCCGGGAATCATGGTCCCGCTACCTCAAGAACTAACAAACACGCTCCTTAAAGGCCAATGGACCGAAAGTAAAAACAAAGCCGACCACGTACGCCGCAGCATTTATCTCTTCGCCCGTCGCAACCTCCGTTATCCCCTCTTCGAAGCCTTCGATCGCCCCGACGCCAACGAAAGCTGCCCCCTCCGTAACCGTTCCACCACTCCGTCTCAAGCTTTCGTGCTGCTACACGGGGATTTTCCAATTGAAATGAGCGGAGCGCTCGCGAAGAAAGCCTGCGATGACGCGCCTGAGCAAACTGAAGGCGCCACCCAAAAGCGAATCGCCAACCTTTTTCGCCGAGTCCTTCAGCGCAATACCACTCCAGAAGAACGAGCGAGACTAACTACGTTTTTCAAAGACCAAGCCAAGCAAATCGCAGTCGATCATCCAGACTGGACTGAGAGACAAGGCACCGAAGCATGCCTCGCTGATCTTGCCTTGGCGCTAATGAATTCAAGCGAGTTTTCTTATCTGGATTAGGATGCCTTACTGCTGCAAACAGTACATCACAATATTGATCCCAATCTGAATCGCATCATCCTTCACATAGCCAATGCAGTCTGGCGATTTGCTGTTCTCTAGCGCACAGCTCAAATCGAGCGGCGAGAAAATCACCGCCAATCGACCTTCCCATTGCATCGCTTCCAGCTGCGGCGGCCCCTGGGTCAGCTCTGACTTTGCCCCTTCAACGGCTCGACGATAACTCACTTTGGCGAGGTCATATCCCTCAAATTCCTTGGTGAAGAGCGGGTGCTCCTTGGGCAGCTTATTGAACTTTGCCTCAGGGAAGATAATTTCCCATTCCTGCCGAAAAGACTCCGCAAACGCCGCGTTACCGCATATTGCGTCGGCCACCACAACTCCACCGCGCTCGACATAGCTTCGCAGCGCCTTCCGCTCGGCGGCCGTCCATTCAAACGCCTTCCGCCCATGCACATAAACTAGCGAATAGTCCGCTAACTTCACGTCTGCGGGGCTTAAAATTCCCGGCTCGAGGCGAGTTCGCATCTCTGTTGCGGCAGTGACATAGCCCAGCAGATTCCCCAGCGCATTGGGCGCGTCGTCAGCCCCGCCGCTGTGGGCAAGCTTTGTCATCGCGAGCGTCTCGCGAACAATGGAATCGCCTCCCTTCTTCGTCATCACGACGGGCTTGTCGAGCTTGTTTTTCAGCAGACGACCCGTCGCATAAGACACCACATTCAGCCCAATCGACCGACAGGCGCGAATCTCCTCTTGAATCGCATCGGGATAGGGCTTCAGTTGCTGGCGATCGTCATAGTCGAGTTCCCAGTAACAAGAGAGATCGCGCGTCGAATAGATCACGCTGGTTCGGCAGCAAGCATCAATGCCTTCGAGCACTGGCTGAACGAATTTCGCGTCGACTTTTTCTTCCGTAAACCAGACGGGATGATCAGGCAGAAGCGACCGCAATGGACTTTCTGGAAACAACTCTTTCATCAGCGCACGAAACGCATCATCAAACGCCGCACCGCCACAAGCCTTTTCCGCAAAAATGAACCCGCCGCCCTCCACATAGGCCTTGAGGGCAATCTTCTGCTCAGGCGTAAGAAAAAGATTCTTGCGACCCGAGATGAATAGTACCGGCGACTCTAAAAGATCTTCAGCTCGGGC